>CACYBC010000156.1 GCA_902772615.1 uncultured Ruminococcus sp. | reverse complement strand
CGGGATATCCTGCAGCCATGGTGTGACTGCACAGTAACGGATCCAAAGAGATCAAAAGCCCCGGAGTTCCTGCGCGCTTTAAAGTGCAGATCACAAGGGGCTTTTTGTTATTATGTAGAGTGAATTCTATACATTACCGCACCGGTTTTGTTTTATAATGATAGATAATCAATCGTTTTTTAAAAGGAGCGACGAATAATGCTGAATATCTATAAGACTATCGACAATGACAAAGCCTGCTTCACCCTGAAGGGCAGACTGGATACGCTCACATCACCTGAACTGGAAAGCGAGATCGTAGCCGTGATCGACGGACTCACTGAACTCGTGCTCGACTTTGAAGAACTCGAGTATGTGTCTTCTGCCGGAATGAGGGTCCTTCTCGCCGCTCAGAAGAAGATGAATGATCTCGGGTCCATGACAGTAAAGCATGTCAGGCAGGAGATAATGGACACTTTTGAGATGACAGGATTCGACGAGATCCTGACAATAGAAAACTGAAAGCTGGGTCGTACGGATGGGAGACAGAAGAAAACTCGGAGATATCATAAGGCAGCAGCTTGAAAAGGAATATACGTTGACGCCGGAGGACATTGGAGGCGATGCACATCTTTCCAGGAAAGGAATGACCTTCGAAACTCAGTCGTATACTGTTGAAGGACTGGGGCATCTTTGTGTGCTGAGCATGAAGGCGATGCTGGGACTCATGAAGATGGAGACGGTCGTCCTGTCGGTGTTCGACAGGGATGTGCCCCTGGTCAACCTTGACTGGATAAGCGCCTTCGGAAAAGAAACGCAGCTGAATGAACTGTATGATACGCAGATCGCCCCATATCCGCAGGAGAAACTTGATGAATTCAGCAGGATAAAGGATGCCGATTCCGATCTCACCGATTATGTCTCTGCACCTTCCTGGTATGATGGTATCAAATATGATTGTACATACCACAAAACAGGAAAGAAGATCTCGCAGAGGCTCTCTTCCGCAGCTGCAGAGTATATAGCTGCATTTGCGGATCAGCTGAAGGATGCTGATATATGCGATCCGGAGATCAAAAAGGAAAAGATCAGAGACTTTGCCTGCACCCTGGTGCAGAAAGGCGGTCCGGCAGTCAATCAGTTCACCGGACTGTTCGGGAAAGAAACTGCGGAAAGACTGATACTGAAGCATATGTACGGTGTAAAGTGATTCAAAGGATATAGAGAGAGGAACAGCTATGCCTGAAGTAAACGGAATGGAACCTGTCATGATAAAACTGACAGGGAGGATCGACTCCAACAATGCGCCTCAGATCGGAGAAGAGATCAACGGACTCCTGAAAGACAACGGAGGAGCTCCGGTCGTGATGGACGCTTCCGAACTGGAGTATATATCCAGCGCCGGACTCAGGGTCATCCTAAGAGTAAAACAGACAAATCCCGATCTGAAGATCACCGGTGTGAGCTCCGGTGTGTACGAAGTGCTCGAGATGACGGGATTCACGGAGATGATGCAGGTCGAAAAGGCTTACCGCGTAGTATCGATCGACGGCTGTGAAGAGATAGGACGCGGTGCAAACGGTGTGGTCTACAGAGTTGATGACGATAACGTCGTCAAGGTCTACTTTGATTCGGATGCTCTTGCGGACATACAGCATGAGAGGGAAGTGGCACGCCTTGCGCTTATCCTCGGGATACCCACGGCGATCTCCTATGACGTGGTAAAGGTCGGGGACAGCTACGGCTCTGTTTTCGAGCTGCTCAATGCTACGTCTTTCTCCAAGATACTTGCTAACGAGCCGGAAAGAATGGATTGGGTCGTTAGCGAGTATGTCAAGATGCTGAATCTGATACACGGTACCGTTGTGCCTGAAGGAAAGCTGCCCGATTTCAGGGATACGGTGATATCCTGGGCGGATTTCATGCAGGATCATCTTCCGGAGCAGTACGGTACAAAACTGAAGGCGCTGGTTGAGGCGATCCCTCACGATGACCATATGATCCACGGCGATTACCACACCAAGAATATCGTCCTGCAGGGCGATGAAGTGCTCATTATAGATATGGATACTCTTGCTGTAGGTCATCCTGTGATCGAACTGGCTTCCATATACAATGCCTTCCAGGGATACTCGGAGTATGATCACGGGACAGTTCTGGAATTCCAGGGGTTCGATTTTGATACGGCCACGCAGTTCTGGCACAAGGTGCTGGCTGCGTATCTCGGCACTCATTCAGAGACAAAACTGCATGAGGTGGAAGATAAGGCGAGGGTGATCGGGTACACCAGAATGATACGGCGTTCCATCAGGCGCAAGGGACTTGAATCTGAAAATGGAAGGGCGGAGATAGAACTCTGGAAAGGCGAACTGATCGACCTCCTTGACAGGATCGACAGCCTTGTGTTTGATGTCAACGAACTTGAGATAGACGCAGTCAACAATAATCTTCCGGAAGTTCAGGATTTCGTCAACGAGAAACTCGAGAAGGCGGGATTTCCGGCAAAGACGGTGATGCAGGTCGGCCTTGCGGTTGAAGAGATATTCGTCAATGTCGCAAGCTATGCATATTCGCCGGAGATCGGAAAGGCAAAGCTCAAGGTCGAGATCTCTGACGGACCCTCTTCTGTGACCATAATAATGAGCGACAGCGGGATCCCTTATGATCCTCTTGCCAAGGAGGATCCGGATGTCACGCTTTCCGCACAGGAAAGACAGGTCGGCGGTCTGGGGATATTCCTGACCAAACAGCTGATGGATGACATGTCCTATGAATATAAGGACGGAAAAAACATCCTGACTCTCAAGAAAAATGCTTGATGCCGCTTTACAGGCATCACATGAGAAGGTAGTGACAGGCATACAGGCAGGTAGAGGATACTGATTATGTTTACATGGCGTCATTTGCTCTGGCTTTTGATCTGTGCTGTGATGGTGACGGTCGCGGTAGCTGGCTACCGCAGGAAGAAGCCGCCGCTCAGCAAGGTGCTCAGGACAGCGCTTATCATCTCCGTACTGTCAGAGATAACGAAAGTAGCCAGTGTCATAGAGATGGTCCCTTCCGCCAACGGAAAGCTGTATGGCCCATACATTCCACTGAACCATCTCCCTCTTCACTTCTGCTCGCTGCAGATCATTCTGATCTTCTTTGCAAGCACTACGGAGGATGCCGGAAAAAGGGAGAAGGTGCTCGGGTTCATATATTCCACAGGATTGCTGGGCGCGATCGCAGCCCTTGCGATGCCGTCGATATTCTCCACCAGTGTTCCGGTCGAGAAGGCTTTCGTGAGCCCGCTGTCATATCAGTTCTTCATATACCATTCCATGCTGATCGCACTGGGAATAATCATCGCGATATCCGGAGAGATCACATGGAAATGGAGACACTGCAGGGATACGCTTCTTTTCGTATACCTGCTTGGATTCATCTCGCTTTATGTGAACTCGCTCCTTGCATCTCCGACATATGTTGACGGGGAACTGAAGAGCGTGGATTTCTGGACTAACTTCTTTTTCACATTCAACAATCCGCTGGGAATAAGGATGACGGAACTCTGGCACTGGGCGCTGTATCTTATGATCCTCATAGCTGTGGCCTCTCTGCTGATATTCGTCTCATTCTGGCCTCTGGTCAGAAAAGACAGGGGAAAAGCGGAGCCGGAGGAAACATGAGAGCCGAGAACAAGAATAACGTGGCTATGGACCCGTCAGGATTCGTGGTGCTGGCCGATTATATTCCCGCAGCGGTGCAGGAGATAAGATACCATTCATCATACAACTTCATAGGCGACAGGATAGACGGTTATGAAGAACCAGTCGCCATTATCACGATCGAAGCTGCCAGGGCTCTGAAATCCGTCAGCAATGAACTCATAGTGCAGGGATACCGTCTGAAGGTATTTGATGCATACAGGCCTGCGATGGCTGTAAAGCATTTTGTGCTCTGGGGGATAGAGGACCAGGATATCAGGATGAAGCCTTATTTCTATCCGGACCTTGAGAAACAGGAACTGTTCAATAAAGGTTACATAGCGAAAAGATCCAGCCATAGCCGCGGCAGCGCCGTTGATCTGACTCTCCTGGACATGAAGACAGGCAAGGAGGTCGATATGGGAGGACCGTTCGACTTCTTCAGCGAGCTGTCTCATCCCGACTACAAGGGAATAACGGACGAGCAGTATGAGAACAGGATGACGCTCAGAAGAGCGATGCTGCGAAACGGATTTGAACCGATCGACTGTGAGTGGTGGCATTTCGTCCTGAAGGATGAGCCGTACCCCGATACTTATTTTGAGTTCCCGGTGTCCTCTGCGTATCTCAGAAGATGAGAGGATGAGAGACGGCCCGGACAGATGCACATGAAAACTGCACAAGACATATCCCAGACTGCGGAGGAACGATGTTTAAGACGATAAGATACATAAATGAACACATAGCTGTCAAAAGCATACTGAGCATCATAAGTCTGCTCGTTTTGTTTTCACTGGTGGTCTGCATCATAGGATTCAAGGCTTTTACGAGCTCTCTTCTGGAAGTGTATTCGGAAGATGCTTTCCGCACCGCCGATACAGCGGTGCTGATGGTGGACGGCGATCGCATACAGGCATACCATGAGAGCGGCGGTACGACAGAGGAATATCAGAACGTTTATCAGAGACTTGATTCTCTGTGCAATTCTTCCAGGTCCACATTCATATATGTGATAGATCCGGACCGCACAGACTACAGGCATATCACATTCCTGTTCTCCACCATGATGGCGGGAAGCGGGTATACCAAATATGATTTCGGGTATTACCGAGAGACAACGAATGATGATTACCGTGAAAAATACAGGAATATCATGGAGGGGACGTCGAAAGGCGAACTCGTTGTAAGAGACAAGGGTTACATAGAGACCGACCCTCACATAACCGTAATGGTGCCTGTGATCGGAACGGACGGAAAAGCCAAAGCGATACTGTGTGTACAGCGGCAGATGGAGAGTGTGATAATCACCCGCCAAGGATATCTCAGCAGGATCGTTTTTGTCACGATGATGGCTGCACTTCTGGTGCTGATGACGCAGGGGCGGTATCTCGAAAGAGTCTTTCTTACGCCTGTGGATGCCATTACGAAAGAAGCATCCAGATTTGCTTCCGAGAACATACCGGCGGAGGAGAAACTCAGTTCAAGGATAAAGAACACGGATGAGATCGGGATACTCGCCAGCTCCATAGACAGAATGGAGGAACAGATATCCCGGTACGTGGAGAACATCACTTCCATCACTGCGGAGAACGAGAGGATAGGAACCGAGCTGACACTTGCGACCCGAATACAGCTGTCTATGATTCCCCATGAGTTCCCGCCTTTCCCTGAGAGAACTGACATAGATATCTTCGCAGTTATGGATCCCGCAAAGGAGGTCGGCGGTGATTTCTATGATTTCTTTCTTATAGATGACGATCATCTGGGCCTCATAATGGCCGATGTGTCCGGAAAGGGGATACCTGCGGCCCTGTTCATGATGGCCTCCAAGATCATCCTGCAGAGCGTGGCCATGCTGGGAGGCAGCCCTGCCGAGATACTTACGAGGACCAATGAAGCGATCTGCTCCAATAACCAGGCGGAGATGTTCGTGACTGTCTGGGCAGGGATACTGGAACTGTCCACAGGGAAACTAACTGCGGCCAACGCGGGACATGAATATCCCATCTTCAGGAAACCGGACGGGCAGTTTGAGATCGTTAAGGACAAGCATGGCTTTGTGATCGGCGGCATGGAGGGTATGAAGTATACCGAATATGAGATGCAGCTTGAACCCGGGACCAAGATATTTGTCTATACCGACGGCGCTCCGGAAGCTTCTGATGCAGACAACAGGATGTTCGGCATGCAGAGACTGATCGATGCGCTTAATTCTGATCCGCAGGCGTCTCCGAAACAGCTGCTTGAAAATGTCAGGGCTGCTGTGGACAGATTTGTGGACGGAGCTGAGCAGTTCGACGATCTCACCATGATGTGCGTCGAATACAAGGGATGATCGCTGATCGGCAGGGGGGATGAGAAATGGAGAAAGTCTGTATCAACGGAAGGATAGAACTGGAGCTGCCGGACGGATTTCATGTTCTTGATGAGACGGAGAAAAAGGATTTTGAACTTGCCGCAGCGGGAGAATATGTTGCGTTCTCCGAGCCTCAGGGACATATACTGGCTACGGTCGGCTGCAGGAATATCGGTATCGCTTTCTTTCTGATCGGGGCTAATGATGCGGCAAGAAGCGCTGAGAGGCAGATCGGAGATGCGATGCAGGGCTTCCGCTATGAGTTCACGGGATTCGTGGACCGGACTATCGCCGGCAGGCCATCGCGTGGATTCGGCTATACATATGTCTCAGAAGGAACGGAGATGAGCGGCGAGACCTGCGTCATGAAATCGGGAAAGTTTCTTTATTTCTTCAACATTTATTACAGACGGTCGCTCGGGGAAAACAGCCTCAAAGTCTGGAAAGAGATCCTGGATTCCGCTGTGGATAAATGATCCGAGAATAATAAAAGAACAGCATCTG
>CACYBC010000155.1 GCA_902772615.1 uncultured Ruminococcus sp. | reverse complement strand
CTCGGAGCAGACGGAGCTGCTTATTCTACGATCTTCGGCGAGATAGCGGTCATGCTCCTTGGCTTCGTGTTCTATTCCATCAGGAAGCACGAGATCCATTTTACAAGACCTCACGGAAAGTTCATCGAGACGACATGGCAGGCATGGAAAGCAGGATTCTCACAGTTTATCGGGAGCGTCTCCATAGGAGTCACGAACTATGTGACTAATATCACACTGATCTCGATGCTTGGCTCGAACGGCATAGCAGCGAACTCCATTATCAATGACCTCAGGATGATGCTGAATACCGCATTCGTTGGATACGCGGGATGTGTCGGACCGATCATAGCGTACAACTACGGAAACAGGAACCCGAAACGACTCAAGAAGATCCTCGGGTACAATCTGAGATTCTGGTTCTTCGGAACGGTAGCGGTAGAGATCCTGGGACAGCTCCTGAAGAAGCCCCTGATCAGCATATTCATACCTAATCCGGAGCAGTCGCCGATCTATGCCATGACACTGGAAGGACTTACTATTGAGTACTTTGCCGTGATGTTCTCAGCGGGCTGCATCTTCACGATGAGGATGTTCGTGGCACTCGGGGCACCCAAATATGCTGCAGTTCTCTCCACTATGAGGAATTTCGTTTTCAGGCTCATTATGATAACTGTACTGCCGAGGATGCTCGGAGAAGTCGGAGTCTGGCTGGCGTTCCCGGTGGCGGAGTTCCTGTCCTGCTTTGTAGCAGCGACGCTGATCTACCTGAACAGGGATAACTACGGATACGGCAGGTCAGGTATTGCATATCTTATGCAGGGAACGCCTTACCCCGGCGATGAGGATGATTCACAGGGCCCTGAAGAGCCTGAGGAGTCAACTACTCACGACTGAAGTCACGGGTCTCCGCGCCTGATTTAGAATGAAGCGGGACCTGCACCCTGATTGACAAAGAATAATGCATTGAATATAATCATTTTGTTTTGAGCAGAGATGGAAGAAAAAGATGCTGCGGAACGAACAGAGAGGCAGATGAAAGCTGAGATTCATGCCGCGACGAAGCAGTATCGGGCCGTTTTCCGGAGCTCCCGCCAAAAGCGGCGCAGAAGTGCGTTAAAACTGTCTTGAGAGGCACATTTCGTGCAATGCGGGTGGTACCGCGGAAGTCGTGATCACGGCCTTCGTCCCGGTCAGGGACGGAGGTCTATTATTTTATAAGGTGGAATCGGATATGACATCAAAAGAACTTCGCAGCAAGTGGCTGAAATTCTACGAGGAGAAGGGACATCTTAACATCGGAGCGGTCTCTCTGATAGGGGACGGGACTACCGGCGTCATGTTCAATGTTGCCGGAATGCAGCCACTGATGCCGTATCTGCTGGGACAGCCGCATCCTTCCGGAAAGAAGCGTCTGTGCAATGTTCAGGGATGCGTAAGAACTGTCGACATAGAATCAGTCGGGGATGCTACTCACTTCACATTCTTTGAGATGATGGGCAACTGGTCTCTGGGCGATTACTTCAAAAAAGAGAAGACAGCCTGGACTTTTGAACTGCTGACGGATGTCTTCGGATTCGACAAAGACAAGATATGCTCAACGGTATTCGAGGGCGACGAAAAAGTGCCGAGAGATGAGGAGACAGCAGACCTGCTCAAGTCGCTCGGTGTCAGACCCGAAAACATCTTTTATCTTCCCAAGAAGGATAACTGGTGGGAACTGGAGGGCACGGTCGGGACCCCGTGCGGACCGGACAATGAGTGGTTCTATCCGCGTGAGGACGGCAAAGATTCCTCTGATTTTCTCACAAGCAACAGATATGTAGAGATCGGAAACGATGTCTACATGCAGTACAAGAAGACAGAGACCGGATACGAGGAACTGTCCGGCAAGAATGTGGACACAGGATTCGGTCTTGACCGCCTGCTGCTCTTCCTCAACGGACTGGATGACGGCTACAAGACTGACCTGTTCGCAGGGGCTGTCAGTTATCTTGAAAAAGTGTCAGGAAGAAGTTATGACAATGATGAGGACGCGAGAAAAGCGATCCGCATCATTGCGGATCATACCAGGACCGCTGTTATGCTGATAGGGGACGTCAACGGGATATTGCCGTCCAATACCGGCGCAGGATATATCCTCAGAAGACTTCTCCGCCGTGCGATCAGATACTGCAGGACTCTCGGCGTTGATACATCCGCCATGCTCTCTGTAGCTAAGGTGTTCATCGAAGAGGTATACGGAGAAGCATATCCGCTTCTCATCGAAAAAGAGCAGTATATTCTTAACGCTATAGAGAACGAAAGCCAGAGATTCGCAGCTACGCTTGCCGGCGGAATGAGAGAGTTTGACAAGTGCATCGCAGGCATACAGGAGAGAAACGAAGCCCTTGGCGCAAAAGATCCCGAGTTCCGTCCGGAGACCGTTATAAGCGGCGAGCAGGCATTCCAGCTGTATGACACATTCGGTTTCCCGCTTGAGCTCACTGAGGAACTTGCGGCCGAAAAAGGGCTGACTGTCGATACGGAAGGATACCGCGAATGTGTTAAGAAACAGCGGGAGACCGCCCGTGAGGCATTCAGAAGAAATTCAATAGAAACTGATGATTCTGCAAGGGTGCTGGAGAGCATAGACGGCGGAAAGAACTTCACGGGATACAGCGGTGTATTCGGTGAGAGTGAGATAATCGCCATCGTCAGAGGAGGAGAGCTCTGCGGCGATGTATCCGAGGGAGAAGATGCCATCGTGGTCCTTGAAAGTACTCCTTTCTACGCGGAGAGCGGCGGACAGGTAGGAGATACCGGCGTCATCAGCTGCGGAGATAGCGAATTCGAGGTCATGGACTGCAAAAAATCCGCTCAGGGTCACTATATGCACATTGGCCGCATGATTAGCGGCACATTCAGGAACGGAGACAGGGTCGCTGCCTGTGTGGATGAGGGAAGACGCATGGCTATCCGTCGCAATCACACCAGCGTCCACCTGCTGCAGGCTGCCCTCAGGCAGGTCCTCGGCGATCATGTGCATCAGGCCGGGTCATATGTCGATGAGAAGCAGATGAGGTTCGACTTCACTCACTTCGAAGCGGTCAAGCCGGAAGAACTGGCTGAAGTGGAAAGCATCGTCAATACAAAGATCCTCTCAGGCATTCCGGTCAGCACAGAGGTTCTTCCACTTGAGGAAGCCCAGAAACAGGGAGCTATCGCGCTTTTCGATGAGAAGTACGGTGATACAGTGCGAGTAGTCAGCATAGGTGAATTCTCAAAGGAGTTCTGCGGCGGAACACACGCATCTTCGACCTCTGATCTCGGGCTTTACAAGATTACGGGAGAGTCTTCGGTCGCTTCCGGCGTCAGGAGGATCGAGGCTGTTACCGGTGAAGGAGTGCTCAGGCTCCTGGATGAACAGAAAGGGCTTCTTGAGGAAACTGCGTCGGTACTGAAGGCTGGGAACATAAAAGAAGTGCCATCCAGGGCAGCATCTGTGACTGCACAGATCAGAGCCCTTGAGCAGGAACTGGGGAAACTTCGCGACAGGCAGAGCGCTGACGCTGTAAAGGACATAGAAAACAGCGGACAGACGATAGGCGACATCGTTTTCTTCCCGGCAAAGATCGGAAATACGGACGCTGATACTCTCAGGAACATGGCGGCCTCGCTGCGAGACAGCAGGCCGGGGGCTGTAGCACTCATCATAGCTTCTGACGGCGCAAAATCGACGTTGTGCGCAGCGTGCAGCAAGGAAGCCATAGCCAAAGGGCTCAAGGCGGGACTTCTTGTAAAAGCAGCGGCTCAGGCAATGGGAGGAAACGGCGGAGGCAAAGACGATCTGGCGATGGCCGGAGGGAAACTGCCTGAAAAAGTCGATGAAGCTGTTACTGCCGTTAAGGCTGAAATAGAAAAACACATCTGAAAGGAGAGTAAGGATGGAGGATTGTCTGTTCTGCAGGATCGCTTCCGGAGAGATACCGTCCAGCAAACTCTATGAAGACGATGATCTGGTGGCGTTTTACGACATAGATCCACAGGCACCGGTGCATTTTCTCGTCATTCCTAAACAGCATATAGAGAGCTGCGGAGAGGTCGACGGAAGCAACAGCGCCGTTATCGCAAAGGCTTTTGAACTGATCTCCAGACTGACAAAGGAAAGAGGCATAGACAGCTTCAGAGTGGTCTCCAACTGCGGACCCGATGCCGGTCAGAGCGTGCCGCACCTTCATTTTCATGTGCTAGCGGGACGGAGTCTCGCATGGCCTCCGGGCTGAAAATGTGATCAATTTCATTCAATAAATAATTGGAGGATCTTTTAATGGATTACTTTGAACTGCATGTTGCCGGCCTCACCCGTCAGCTCCCTATCTGCAAGGTCAACGATGAGATCTCTTTTGCGGCATTCGTCATGTTCGGCGATGTCGAGCTCACCGAGAAGGTCGCGACGGAACTTCTCAAGAAGTGCCCTGAATTCGATGTGATAGTAACTGCTGAAGCCAAGGGTATTCCGCTCGCCTATGAGATGGCGCGTCAGAGCGGAAAGACCTATATCCCCGCAAGGAAAGCTCCCAAGCTGTATATGCATGATCCTATCGCCATTGAAGTAAAGTCCATCTCTACTGCTGTGAAGCAGACACTGTGGCTGGATCAGGGAGACATCGAAAAGATAAAAGGCGCAAGGATACTGATCGCCGATGACGTCATCAGCACCGGAGGCTCTCTTGTCGCACTTGAAGACCTGGTCAATAAAGCCGGCGGAAATATCGTCGGAAAAGCTTTCGTGCTCGCGGAAGGCGATGCCACGAAGAGGGACGATATTATATTCCTCGGCGAACTTCCGATAATAGAGAACAACTGAGATTAGGCGTATTGTAAAGATAACCGGAGAGACAGAAGGCACAGACATGTCTGTGTCTTCTTTTCTGCAGATCCAGCGGACCTACGGCAGTTCCATTGAGAATCGGCCGATGCTATAATCAAAAATAAGCAGCGACAGAGAGGGGCGGACCGTGTTTTCCAGACTGACCGACAGCAATATCAGGGCTGATCTCAGGAAAGGACTGAGACAGTTCTATTTTGTTGCGGGAAATGATTCGTTCCTTATAGATAACTGTCTGAAACTGATCTCCGACGCAGTGGGCGGGGAGACGGTACGGATGGATTTCTGTGAAGCAGATACTGAGACTGCGGAGGAACAGCTCACTACTTATTCTTTCTCCAGCAAGCTTCTCATCATCGATAATTTCAAAGCTTCCGAGTTTTCAGGCGAGAAGAAAGAAATGTATACCGACCTTCTCCGTGATCTGCCTTCAACTCTGACGGTAGCTGTCGTGCTGTATTCTGATGATCCCAGATTCAGACTGCCGAAGGCAGCGGAAAACATGGCGGAGACTGTCGACGGGGCAGCTCTGGTGTCCTGCATGAAAAAAGAGCGGGACCAGCTTTATTCATACATAAAGAGACTCTCGGAACTGGCAGGGGCACAGATCAGCGGAGAAGCTGCGTCTGTGCTTATAGATCTGTGCGGGGACGATCTGCAGTTGCTGTCGACTCAGATCGAGAAACTGGCGGCTGCCTGCGGATACGGGGAGATCAGGGAAGATACCGTAAGAAGGATGTGTCCTAGGACTACAGAGGAGAGCGTATTCTCATTCCTGAGAGCAGTGGAACGGGGCCAGGACAGGGAGGCCGTGAGGCTTCTCAATGAGATGCTTGAAACGGAAAACGAGCCTGTAAGGGTGCTGGCGGCTATTTCCGGTTCCTTTGTCAATATCGCGAGAGTAAAGGCTGCAAATGAAGCACATGTATCGAGGGAGCGGCTGGAGGAAGATTTCGGATACAGAAAGGGAGACAGAGCTTTGTCGGTCGCATACAGCAACGAACGCAGATACAGCCGGGAAAGGATCGACCGTATAATGGCTCTGCTCAACGAGACGGACGGAAAACTCAAAAGCAGCGCGGCAGACAAGCGGATCCTGCTGGAGCAGGCAATGGTGCGTCTCTCACTTATTGCATCCGGGAGGGCATGAGCATTGCAGAGCTTGAAGCAGGCATTAGTAACGGAGGGCAAGTTTGACAGGGTCAAGCTCAGCTCTCTTTTTGATGCGGTGATCATAGAGACCGGCGGATTCAATGTGTTCAGCAACAGTGAGACAAGGGAGCTGATCAAAAGGTTTGCGCGTACGACAGGGATCATCGTGTTGACTGACAGCGATCCTGCAGGGCGAAAGATAAGATCGTACATTAACAGCTTCGTAAAGGAAGGAGCCGTGCTCAATGCGTTTGTCCCTGCAGTGGACGGCAAGGAAAAAAGAAAGATAAAGCCCGGGGCAGCAGGTATCCTGGGGGTAGAAGGACTGGATGACCGGACGATCATAGACGCGGTGCTTGCTGTGAGCGGATCATCTACTTCAGACAGTACTGTTAATCCGGTGACTGTCGCAGAACTGTATGAAGCAGGACTGGTCGGGAGGCCGGACAGCGCCAGGCGCAGGGAGAGGTTCCTTAAAGAGCTCGGACTGCCTCCCGGACTGTCCAGGAAGCAGATGCTGAATTATCTGAATGCCGTGCCGGGCCCTGACAAGCTGCGCGAACTCCTCTCTGATCTCGATTTCTGATCGGCGCAGAGGCAGAAACAAACAGGATACAGTATGCACAAAAATATGAAAATCAATCATAACGGTATTTACGAAATGGCATATTGATGTGTTTGTTAACAAAATAGTAAAATATAAGTAATTTTATAAAGGGGCATTTGGGCTCCGCTTTGTTTTGTTTTCAATAAAAATAGAAATAAAAAGAAAACCGGAGGTACTAATGAGACGACTTTTACGTTATGTCGGAGAGTACCGCAAGTACGCGATCATTGCCATGGTGCTCGTTGCGATGGAGGTCGTGTTTGACGTTGCCATTCCTATGGTGATGTCCAACATCATCGACATCGGCATCAACGGTGCGGCAGGACCTGATCCGGGCTACTGTATCAAGATGGGAGCAGTAATGCTCGGCATGTCTACAGTTGCCATGTTTTGCGGAATCCTCTCAAGCAAAGTCGCTTCGCAGGCAGGCGCAGGTTATGTGCGCAATCTGCGAAACGTGATGTTCAACAAGATCCAGGATTTCTCTTTCAAGAACATTGACCATTTCACAGTTCCATCACTCATCACCCGTCTGACCATGGACATGAGGCAGATGAGAATGGCATTCATGACGGTCACCAGAATGCTGGTCCGTTCACCGATGCAGCTCATCTTCAGTTTCGTCATGGTGGCAAAGATCAATCTCAAGCTGGCTTCAGTCTTTGCGGTTGCTCTGCCGATCCTGTCCGTAGGTCTTTATCTGATCTTCAAAACGGCTCATCCCAGATTCCAGGAGATGATGACCAGGACCGATGACCTCAACGCCGCAACGGAAGAGAACCTCATCGGAATCAGAGTCGTAAAGACATTCGTCAGAGGCGAGTTTGAGAAGCAGAAGTTCAGCAGAGCCAACAACGCCGTCAGAGACAACATGAGAAAAGCGGAGAAGATCGTCAACCTGAACGAGCCTTTCTTCTCCACTGTCATGTACTGCTGCATGATCGCGGTGTCCTGGTTCGGAGGAAAATCGATCATCAGGGGAGAACTCTCAGTCGGTGAGTTCATGAGCTACATCTCCTATATCAGGATGGTGCTCTTCTCCCTGCTCATGATATCCTCCAGCCTCATGCAGATCGTGTTTGCCGACACTTCAGTCGGAAGACTCAACGCGATCCTGGATGAAAAGATAGATATCACAGATACCGACGCGGATCCCGAGCTGGTGCTGGAAGATGCCTCCATCAGGTTCGAGAACGTAGATTTCAAGTATTCTGCGGAAGCAGAAGAAAATGCTCTTACAGACATCAACATCGATATCAAACCCGGTCAGGTCGTAGGTATCCTCGGACCTACAGGAGCGGGCAAGACATCGCTCATCAGTCTTATCCCGAGACTGTATGATGTTACCGACGGAAAAGTGATCGTTGGCGGACATGATGTAAGAGATTATAAGATGGACAATCTCCGCAAGGATGTCGCAGTCGTTCTCCAGAAGAACCTTCTGTTTACCGGAACGATCGAGGAGAATATCCTCTGGGGAGACCCCAATGCGACACATGAAGAGGTCGTAGAGGCCGCCAAGTGTGCCCAGGCTGATGATTTCATCATGTCCTTCCCGGATGGTTATGAAACGAAGATAGAGCAGTCCGGCGTCAACGTTTCCGGCGGTCAGCAGCAGAGGCTCTGCATCGCCAGAGCGCTCATCAAGAAGCCCAAGATCGTTATCATGGATGACAGCACCAGCGCCGTCGATACTGATACCGACAGAAGGATAAGGATGGCTCTGAAGGAAAAGCTGGCCGGAATGACGACCATCATAATCGCGCAGAGGGTCGCTTCCGTAATGGAAGCTGACCAGATCCTCATGATGGAAAACGGCAGGATCGTTGCCCATGGAACTCACGAAGAGCTCCTCAAGACCAGCGAAGCATACCGTGACCTCTATGAGAGTCAGACACAGGGGGTGCAGGCATAATGGCTGAAGAGAGAGAAAGAAAATACCGTCAGAGACGCCAGGGCCGTCCCTCAGATATCAAGAGAACGATCAGCGAGCTTTGGTCATACCTTAAGTCTTATCCCGGACACATGATCACGATGGTGGTCACAGTATGTGTCAGTGCTCTTACAAACGTGGCTTCAAGTTACTTCTTCAAGCCGATCATCAACGATTATGTTGTTCCGTTTATCGGGAAGGATAACGTTGATCTTTCCAAATTTGCCGCGATGCTCGGCTTCATGGCCAGCATCTACGCTGCCGGTGTCGTCTCGACCTATCTCACCAGAAGGGTCATGAGCCATATGACCACCGGCGTCCTCGCTTCCCTCAGGGAAACGATCTTCGATCATCTTCAGGACATGCCGATCAGTTATTATGACGGCAAGACTCACGGAGAGATCATGACCTATATCACCAGCGACGTCGACACGATGCGAATGCTCATCTCTCAGACGATGCCCATGGTGATCAACACACTCATCTCCATCGTCGGCATAATCGTGGTCATGCTGAGACTTGACTGGAGACTGAGCATCATCAATATCGGGATACTGATCCTGGTCGTATTTGTTTCTGTCAGCCTCACAAAACTGAGCAGAAAATACTTCTCGCAGATGCAGTTCCTGGTATCCCAGCTTCATGGCTTCATCGAAGAGACATTCACCGGCCAGAAGGTCGTCAAAGCCTATCAGCACGAAGATGCCGTCACGGAAGAATTCACCGGTATCGTTGACGATCTTTATAACATAGACATCAGGACCGGCTTCCTCGGCGGACTCATGATGCCTATCAATATGAACCTTTCCTACATAGCCTATGTTGTTACTGCCGTCGTAGGAGCTCTGCTCTGCATCAACGGCACTCAGGACGTAGGAACCATCGCGAGCTTCCTGCTTTATGCGAGACAGATCTCGGGACCTGTCAGCCGCATGTCTCAGCAGTTCAACTATGTTATGATGTCTCTTGCAGGTGCCGAAAGAGTGTTCACGCTCATCGACAGCCCCAGCGAGCCTGATGAAGGCGATGTCGTAATGGTCAATGCCGAGATCGCGGAAGACGGCACCATTAAGGAAGCAGATCACCGCACCGGCATCTGGGCGTGGAAGGATCCTCAGAACGGAAATGCTCTGACCAGAGTAATGGGCGACGTGAGGTTCGACAACGTCACCTTCTCATATGTTGAGGGCAAGGTCGTCCTTGACGGAGTAAGCTTCTATGCAAAGCCCGGTCAGAAGATAGCTTTCGTCGGCTCCACAGGAGCAGGCAAGACCACTATCACCAACCTGATAAACAGGTTCTATGACATTCAGGGCGGTTCCATCACTTACGACGGATTCGATATCAAACGCATCAAGAAGGACTCGCTGCGTTCATCCATCGGAATGGTTCTTCAGGACACTAACCTGTTCAGCGGTACTGTTATGGAAAACATCCGTTACGGGCGTCTGGATGCCACCGATGAGGAGTGCATCGCGGCTGCAAAGCTTGCAAATGCCGACAGTTTCATAACAAGACTTCCTCAGGGATATCAGACAGTGCTTGAAGCCAACGGATCCAACCTGTCACAGGGACAGAGACAGCTCCTCAACATCTCGCGTGCTGCTGTCGCATCGCCCCCGGTCCTGGTCCTGGATGAGGCTACCAGCTCGATCGATACCCGTACGGAGCATCTGATCGAAGCGGGAATGGATGAGATCATGAAGGGACGCACGGTGTTCACCATCGCTCACCGTCTCTCAACAGTCAGAGGCTCAAATGCCATCATGGTAATTGAGCACGGCAAGATCATCGAGCGCGGATCCCACGACGAACTGGTCGCCCTCAAGGGAAGATACTATCAGCTCTATACAGGAACCCTCGAACTCGAATAAACAGAAGAACAGTAAAAACAATGAACAGCGGACATCGACGATGTCCGCTGTTTTCCTTATTATTGCTGATCTCAGAGAACGCCTTTTCCTTTCAGATATTCCCTCATCTCTTCCATCATGTCGATGATCGTTATATTTCCATCATGACCGACTCTTGGGAAAGTGACGGAATAACCTGTGTGGCCGTATTTCTCCAGCACTTCGGTAAATGCCCAGTGCCCGAGATTCAGATAGAAATTATCCATATCTCCCGCTCTTAAGTGGAACTTATCTTTTATGAGCGGCATCAGCTCCTCATGGTGGGCTTCGAGATATGCAGTCAGGTCATAATGTTCCTGCCAGTATTCAACAACGCTTCTGTCGATCTCTCCTGAAACAGGGTCATATGCATTCAGGGGGTATCCGTCATCACCGCAGGGCGAGAAAACTGCCTGGTAAATGCCGTACTGACCAAGGCCGTGAGCCAGATCCCCGCCGATCGCGAGCTCATGGTAATGCTCCTCGCGCATGGTCCACATGATGTTCCCGTTCGTATCTCTCGCACCAGGTCTTTCTATCTTTCTCCATGGGTATCTGGTCTCATACAGATTCTCGTCATTATACAGATCCGCCACCTGATATCCGTGAAAATCCAGACTGTCAGCAAAACCCGGCCAGCTTCCTCCGAAAAAGTCAGGGTAGAAGAGCTGCAGCGCAACAGATATCCAGCCGCCGGTTGAGCCTCCTACAAGGATGCGGCCTTCAGGGGTGCCCAGTCCGCCATAAGTCTTTTCAATAGCGGGCACAAGTTCGGTGACGAATGCGTCTCCATACGGACCAAGGTTGGCGGAGTTTACCCTGTACGAATCGTCATAAAACATGTTGGCGTCGCGGAAATTGACGCAGATGACTTCAGGCGCTTTTCCGGAGTTCCAGTATTCGGTGAAGCCCTGTTCGCGCTCTCTGAGCTCTACATCGTACCGGAATGGGGCGGTAGCGCCGGGGAAATGGCCCTGGCACAGTATAAGCGGGTATTTCCTGTTCGGATCATATCCGGCAGGAAGCAGTATGTTAGCCCCGAGATACATGTCTTCTCCCCAGAAATCCGACAGAAGCTCGCTTTTCATTTTGAAGTACCTGACCAGACCGTGATCATCATAATTGCCCTGCTCATAGACTTCGCCGGGACGGAGTTCTCTATCGGGCTCGATCACATGTTCAAGAGTCAGTGATATATCCTCAGTGCCATAACGCGCAGTAACAACATCAGAGTACAGATTGAACGGATTCAGAGCATAGTTTCCGCCTCCGCCATAATCCTTCATGCCCCAGATCTCATGGCCGTCTTTCCTTGAATATTTGTGCCAGCGGATGAAAAAAGCCTGGAAGCACAGATCTGTGAGAGGAAGATCGTCGAACTGTATCGGAGAACCGAACATATGTTCTTTCTGTTCATCCATATCTATCTCGTCTCCGCCGGTGAGACCGTAAAAGGTCACGCCAAAGACCGGCCCGCCTCCCATTCCGAAACCGTCGCGCCTGAAAAGCATCGGCTCTTCGTTATCCCCCGGATAATCAGCAAAGAGCAGTAGCCTTCCGTTAAGCTCATCCTTGATATCATCGCTTATCCTGATCTTGATGGACATTCCTTTTCCTCCGTCTTTTTTTGAATAATAATCTCATTTTTCGGCCGCAAGTTCAAATATAAAACAAAAAGCCGGCATGAAGCCGGCTGTAATGATCAGTGGTCTATTTGAAGATCTTTTTTATGAACGCTCCGAATCCTTTCCCGGAATCGAGTCCGAGCAGTGATTCCATATGCGCTGCAAGTTTTTTCTGGTTGGGATAGAACTGCTTCTTTCTGGCAGGCACTGTGAATCCGTCATATACTTCCCTAAGATCCGCTTGGGACATGTGTTTGAGAAGAGCATCGGTGAGAATATCATCTGCACTGTAGTTAAGAGCAATGGCAAACGGCAGCTTTTCTTCCGGAATCTGAAGGACCGCGTCGACCGCCTTTCTGGCGAGCTCGCTCTTTACGGCCGCTTCGCTGATGGATGAGAGATGGTCGTCAAGTTCCTTGATGAGCTTGTCGAGCACTGTAAAGTAATTATTGTGGATCTCGCTTATCGAGAATTCATCTGCCCCGGCCAGCAGTTTCTTGAAGGGGTTCGAGATGTTCTTGTGAGTCTTCTCATAGAGATCTGTGCAGTTGGCTTGATAAGTGCTGACACGTTTGAGTATATCATTCACGATCTGAGTAGCCTCATACAGAACGACCGAATCACTTCTACCGGCTGAACGCGACTGGGAAACTGAGAACTTCGAACCGCAGTAGGGGCAGAAGGTCTCCTGGATGTCTTCCTCAAGTACGACGGACTTGTGGCAAGAGGGACAATTGACTTTATATGATGCCATGATACTAGCTCCCGATCTTTAATGAACTAATTATACAGGCTTATGCGATGACTAGACAATCATTTTCAGTCACAGCGTCAGAATACGATTCGCGAACTAAAAATATACATGCCGGGAGATGATATAATTAAACACAGTTGATTTAATGACGGGATCTCGCAGGAAGGAGGAGCATAAGATGCAAAAAAGAACCATCCTTCATTGCGACTGCAACAGTTACTTTGCGAGTGTAGAAGCTATGCTCGACCCTTCTCTCAAAGGACTTCCGTTGGCGGTGGCAGGGGATCCGCAAAGCAGACACGGCGTAGTGGTAGCTGCAAGCATGGAAGCCAAAAAGTACGGGGTCAGGACCACTGATACTGTGTATGCGGCAAAAAAGAAATGCCCGGAGCTGGTGGTGGTGATGCCTCATCACAGTAAGTATTCCGAAGTCTCGGAGATGATCAACAGGATATATCTTGAGTATACCGATCTGGTTGAACCTTTCAGTGTGGACGAGTCTTTTCTCGATCTGACGGGAAGCCCTGCCCTAAGGAACAGGACGGGCAAAGAGATAGCAGATGAGTTGAGACGGCGTGTCAAACTGGAGATCGGAGTGACCATATCTGTCGGAGTGAGCTTCAACAAATGCTTTGCGAAACTGGCTTCTGATATGAAGAAGCCTGATGCTACAACAGTCATCATGCCTGAAGATGTGGAAAACACGGTCTGGCCGCTGCCTGTCAGCGATCTGCTCTTTGTCGGAAAAAGCACAGCTGCGTCATTGGGCAGGATCGGTATCGTTACGATAGGGGACATAGCCAGATCAGGCAAAGACAAGATGTCAGAGCTTCTGGGAAAACATGGTGCAGGGCTCTGGGATTATGCGAGCGGCAATGACACCGAACCGGTCAGATCCTATTATGATGAGAGAGAAGTCAAGAGCGTAGGAAACAGTTTCACTTTCAGCAGAGACCTTATCACACCGGAGGACATAAGAGCTGGCATCAATATGCTTGCGGCTTCGGTGAGCGGCAGACTCAGACGCAAAGGGGTTCTTGCAGGGTCAGTTCAGGTCTCGATAAAGGATCCCGATCTTAAGACGATACAACGGCAGAGGACCCTGGATGTCCCGACGCATCTGCAGCGGGAGATAGCAGAGATAGCTTTTGAACTGGTGGAGACCAACAGAAACGGAAGCGCAGTCAGACTGCTGGGGATAAGTTGTTCAGAGCTGGTGCCGGAGAGCGAGGCTGTGACGCAGATGTCTCTGTTTGAGGGGACCGGAAGTACCGACCGGCAGAGACAGGAAAAACTTGAGGACGCAGTTGCCTCGATAAAGAAAAGAATGGGAAAGGACAGTATTACGCTGGGGTTCCGCCGGGCGGAAGGCTCGGGGATCCCCGGAAATGAGAAGTGATGGACAAAAATATTGAAACGATAGCAAAAGAGACCGGGCAGAAACTTATTCATGTGGAGAACGTCGTGAAACTTCTCGATGAAGGTAATACGGTTCCTTTTATCGCCCGTTACCGCAAAGAGATGCATGGAACGATGGATGATCAGCTCATAAGAGATATCTCTGAACGAATGACATATCTGCGGAATCTGGATAAGCGCCGCGATGAGGTAACGGGTTCCATAGAAGAGCAGGGCAAGATGACGGAAGAGCTCATGGAAGCGATCTCCGGAGCAAAAACGCTGGCTGAACTGGAAGACATATACAGACCATATAAGCAGAAAAGGCGGACAAGGGCTACTGTAGCGAAGGAAAAAGGACTTGAACCGCTCGCTGATTCCATTTATGCGCAAAATGTAATGGAAGGCACGCTGGAAGAAATGGCCGCTCCGTTTGTCAGCGATGAAAAGGGAGTGGAAGATGTTTCTGCCGCTCTTGCCGGTGCATCGGACATAATAGCGGAGAATATCTCCGATGATGCAGAGATCAGAAGACTGCTCAAGGAACTGATCCACAAAAAAGGCAGACTCGCTTCCAGGGCGAATACGGAAGAAGATACGGTATACAGAAACTACTATGATTTCAGCGAAGCGGTATCCACTGTCCCCAGTCACAGGATACTTGCCATAAACAGGGGAGAGGATGAAAAAGTCCTCAGGGCGGGGATCGATATAGATGAGGATCTTGCTCTTAACATTGTAAGGAACCACTCGGTGAAGCAAACGGGAAGCATAAGCTGCGATCTGGTCAGGGAAGCTGCCGATGATTCATACAGAAGACTGATATTCCCTTCCATAGAGAGGGAGATAAGAAGCGAACTCACCGATATGGCTTCCGAACAGGCTATAAGGATGTTCGGACTGAACCTCAAACCGCTTCTGATGCAGCCTCCCGTAAGGAATATGGTCACGATGGGATTTGACCCGGCATACCGCACAGGGTGCAAGATAGCTGTCGTGGATGAGACCGGAAAAGTGCTCGACACGGGAGTCGTATATCCGACACCTCCGCACAATAAGAAAGATGAAGCCAGGGCGATACTGACTTCAATGATCAGAAAATACAACGTAAAGGCTATAGCTATCGGCAACGGAACCGCATCCAAAGAATCAGAGATATTCATCGCCGGCATGCTAAAGGAACTGCCCGGCGTTGCATATATGGTCGTGAATGAGGCCGGGGCATCCGTTTATTCGGCATCCAAGCTTGGAGCTGCGGAGTTTCCGCAGTACGATGTTTCGCTCAGAAGTGCTGTCTCGATAGCCAGAAGGCTGCAGGATCCTCTGGCTGAGCTCGTGAAAATAGATCCGAAATCTATCGGAGTTGGCCAGTACCAGCATGATATGCCACAGGCAAGGCTTGATGAGACGCTGTCCGGGGTCGTCGAAGACTGCGTCAATGCAGTGGGTGTTGACCTCAACACTGCTTCTCCGTCTCTGCTGGCGAGAGTTGCCGGATTGAACGCCACAACTGCGAGAAACATTGTGCAGTACAGGGAAGAGAACGGAATATACAAGGACAGGAAGGCAATACTTAAAGTCCCTAAGATCGGACCTAAGGCATTTGAGCAGGCAGCAGGCTTCCTCAGAGTTACTTCCGGGAACAATGTGCTGGATAATACAGGGGTACACCCGGAAAGCTACGAAGCGGCGGTAAAGCTTCTGGATATGTGCGGATATGACCTGGACGATGTTAAGAAGGGACAGGTATCGGATCTCAGGGCAAGGCTCGATCTGGTTGGAGCGGAAAAGGTCGCTGCAGGCTGCGGCGTGGGAGTCCCCACCATAACCGATATCGCCAGTGAACTTACAAAGCCAGGAAGGGATCCGAGAGATGAATTGCCGCCTGCCATGCTCAGAACAGATGTTATGGGCATGGAAGACCTGAAGCCCGGAATGGAAATGAGAGGGACTGTCCGCAATGTTACGGATTTCGGATGTTTTGTCGATATCGGAGTACATCAGGATGGCCTCGTGCATATCTCGGAGATCGCGAACAGGTTTATAAAACATCCGTCAGAAGCAGTAAAGGTAGGAGATGTTGTCAATGTGGTCGTGCTTGGTGTCGATGTGCAGAAAAAACGCATATCGCTTTCGATAAAACAGGCAGTGAAAAACGGGAAGACTGCAAACTGACGACATTATCAGGGAGAGATCGAGATGTCTTTTTTCGCACTTAACAGGAAGGAACTAGGGGGAGACGCCGATATAGTGCTGGTGACCGGCGACGCCTATGTCGATCACCCATCCTTCGGCATATCAGTCATTGGCCACATACTGGAAGCCAACGGCTATAAGGTCGGGATAATACCCAGACCTGACATCAGCGATGAAAACGCGTTCAAAGTGTTCGGAAGGCCCAGGATCGGGTTCTTCATAAACTCCGGGAACATGGACTCCATGGTCAACAATTACACCGTTGCCAAGCGCAAGAGGAGATCCGATGTCTATGCTCCGGGAAACAAGTACGGAGGAAGACCGGATTACGCGCTGACGGCATATGGAAAGGCAATAAAAAAGGCTTATCCTGATGTGCCGCTGATAGCTGGCGGCATGGAGGCCAGCCTCAGGCGACTTGGCCACTACGATTACTGGAGCGATTCGGTAAAAAGATCAGTTCTTCTGGACAGTGAAGCCGATCTGCTGTGCTGGGGAATGGGAGAACGTTCTGACCTGGAGATAGCCAATGCCATCGCTGCGGGAACTCCGGTCAGCGAGATAAACTGGGTGAGAGGTACTGTCTGGAAGACCAGAACACCTCCCGAGAATGCCATCATACTCCCCAGCTATGAGGATATCTGCAAGGACAAGAAAAAATACTGCAGAAGCTTCATGAGGCAGTATGAGAATTGCGATGCCATAACGGCAAAGCCGCTGGCGGAACGGTACGTCCATGATGACTGTTATGTGGTGGTGAATCCGCCGCAGGAACCGCTCACAACAGAAGAGATGGACGCTGTATATGAGCTGCCGTATGAAAGGACTTACCATCCTATATATGAGAGTCAGGGAGGGATATCAGCCATAAGCGAGGTGAAATTCTCCCTGGTGTCAAACAGAGGATGCTTCGGCGCCTGCAGTTTCTGTGCCATCACCTTCCATCAGGGAAGGACCATATCAGTCCGCAGTCATGAATCTCTGATAAAGGAAGCGGAACTGCTGACAAAAATGCCCGACTTTAAAGGCTATATACACGATGTGGGAGGGCCGACTGCCAACTTCCGACATCCGTCATGTCAGAAACAGCTCAAGTACGGCGTTTGCAAAGACAGGCAGTGCCTTGGACAGAGTCCGTGCCCGAATCTTGAAGCGGATCACAGCGATTATATCGAGCTTCTGAGAAAACTCAGACAGATCAAAGGTGTCAAAAAGGTCTTTGTCCGCAGCGGGATACGGTTTGACTACATACTGCAGGATCCCAACGGAGACAGGTTTGTAGACGAACTTGTAAAGCATCATGTCAGCGGGCAGCTGAAAGTAGCGCCTGAACATGTATCAGACCATGTGCTTAACCTCATGGGCAAACCTAAACATGAGGTCTTTCTGAATTTCAGAAAAAAGTACTTCGATGCAAACAAAAAAGCCGGTATGGACCAGTATCTGGTGCCTTATTTCATATCATCTCACCCCGGATGCACTCTAGACGATGCCATTGAACTCGCGGAGTATCTGAGGGATATCCGGTCCACTCCTGAACAGGTGCAGGATTTCTATCCTACTCCCGGAACTCTGTCAACGTGCATGTATTACACAGGCCTGGATCCCAGGACCATGAAACCGATCTATGTGGCAAAGGATCCCAGGGAAAAGGAACTGCAGAGGTGTCTGATGCAGTACAGGCTCCCGGAGAATGCAGCAAGAGTCAGGGAAGCTCTGAGAAAGGCAGGCAGACTCGACCTCATAGGCAGCGGACCAAAATGCCTTGTGTCGCAGGCACCCGGCGACAGGCGGGATCAAAGAAGCGGAAATCCGGGCAGAAAGAATGCCGCAGCTGACAGAAAGAACGGAACAGGGTCCAAGAGTACCCGGTCCGGATACAGCAAAAAGAAAAAATGAAAAAGCATGGAGAGCGGGATCGTCTGAGATCCCGCTCTTTTCGTCCGGTGAAATGATCGATTGCGAACAGTCCGGCCATTGATGGATGTATGTTCTTTGCATCGTATTTGCCTGACTATCTTTGCGGGATCAAATAATAACTAAAATATACCGTAGCAAATTAATCTTGACCGGAACGAGCAATCATTGTAATCTACATTTGTACGTCGTTGGCGGCGTAGGCATTACAGAGTAGATGGCCGTGCGTCATATATCCGGTGCAGAGAAGACTCACCGGTATCAGTGTCCCGACAACGGGGAGTTGTGTCGGGGACGAAACATATGAAGCGCTATTTGGTAAACAATACCAGGAAGCGTCAGTATTGCGGTTCGACCATTGCATCCCGCTTAATGCATTATAAGTGAAAATGAGACCTTTCATTCTCTTTATAATGCGAGTCATTCTAAGGGGGCAGAAATGAAAGGCTTTTTTAATCTTTTTAAATCATCAGCAAAAGAATTGTTCGGAGCTAAGAAGCGTACGACGATCATCAATCTTGTGATCTGCTCGATGCTTATCGCACTCAGCATGGTCATCGAAGCACTCTCTATTGATCTGCCTTTCGGCAAGATCAATTTCGCGTTCATCCCGCTTGCGGCTATAGGTATGCTGTTCGGGCCGACAGTCGGAATAGTCGCGGGAGGTATCTGCGATGTGCTGGGGTT
>CACYBC010000154.1 GCA_902772615.1 uncultured Ruminococcus sp. | reverse complement strand
TTCGAGGGATGTTTCCACGGATTTGATATGCTGGCGTATGCGACGAAACCGGCAAGAGATGCAAGGCGGTTCCTGAAAAACGCATTCCGCTATGCTTTGGACAACTATAGTGCAGAGAACAGATGAGCAAAGAAAGAAAAGTATTCTATAACTGTAAGGTGTATACGGGAGAACTGCCGCTGCGCGGAGCTTTCGCTGTAGAGGACGGGTTCTTCACAGAAGTCTGGGATGAGATTCCGTCGGGACTGGAACCGGAAGTTGAGACAGTCGATCTGGAAGGCAGATTTGTGTGCCCCGGGTTCAATGATTCTCACATGCACCTTCTGAATTACGGTAAGACTCTGGCCGGAGCGGACCTGACTGCCCACACTGGAAGTCTCAGGGATCTCAAGGATCATCTCAGGAAGTTCCTTGAAGCAAGAGATCCGGACAGCGGCGGATGGCTGCTCGGCAGGGGATGGAACCAGGATTATTTCAGCGATACGGAACGTATGCCCGACCGGAATGATCTTGATGAGGTCTCTGACAGTGTGCCGATCATGATCACCAGGACATGCGGACATTGCTGCGTGCTTAACACGCCGGCGCTTGAGGCTGCAGGTATAACGTGTGACACTGAAGACCCGGAGGGGGGCAGCATCGGAAGGGTGAACGGAGTCCCTGACGGAAGGCTATACGAGAATGCGATCAGCCTCGCGACGGCAGTCGCTCCGGTACCGGACTTAAGCGACATCAAGAAGATGATAAGGGAAGCGGCTGCGAAGGCAAACTGTTACGGGATCACAAGCGTCCAGACCGACGACTACGGCGTGTTCTCCGGACTGGATCCGCTGCTTGTGAACAGAGCATACAGCGAACTGGAAGGTTCAGGAGAATTAAATGTCAGAGTACTGGAACAGTGCAATCTGCCGAGCGTTGAGAACCTGAATGATTTTATAGAACGCGGCGGTATCATAAATAATGGCGATACGCAGTTCCGCACCGGCCCGATGAAACTGCTGGCGGACGGATCTCTGGGCAGCCGTACGGCAAGACTGTCGGTCAACTATCCCGGAACTGAAGAAAAAGGCATCCTTATCCATTCGGACGATGAGATCAGAGAGCTGATCTGTCTTGCCGCTTCCAACGGAATGAACGCCGTCGTGCACGCGATCGGAGACGGGGCTCTTGATCAGGTCCTGGACGCCTTTGAATATGCCAGGAACAGATATCCGGGCGACAGGAGAGACGGTATCGTTCACTGTCAGGTCAGCCGTGCTGACCAGCTAAGAAGGATTTCTGAGCTGGGATTATGCGTTTACGCCCAGTCGGTGTTCCTTGACTATGACAACCACATAGTGGAAGAACTCGTACCGGAAGAGATAGCAGCGACGAGTTATTCCTGGAAGACGCTTCTCGACAGCGGTGTAAATGTCTCAAACGGTTCTGACTGCCCGGTGGAGTATCCCGATGTTATGAAAGGAATACAGTGTGCGGTTACCAGGACATCCCTTGACGGGACCGGCCCGTATCTTCCCGGACAGGCTTTCTCTGTAAGGGAAGCGCTGCACAGTTTCACCTCGGGCGGGGCATGGGCAGGTTATGAAGAAAACATCAAGGGAAAGATCGAACCGGGGATGCTTGCTGACTTCACTGTTCTCGGAAGCGATCCCTTCCGTACGGATCCGTATAAGATCAAAGACATAGAGATATGCAGCACATGGCTCGGAGGGAAAAAGGTATTCTGATCCTGTTTTCCAAAGAAAAAAGATATGTTTAAAGATTGGGCGGCTTGTTGAACCGCGGAGGAATCGTCATGAAACTCAACTACAAAATGACCTTTCTGATCGGCCTGGCATTCCTTTCCATCTGTGCTTTCTGGCAGATGTATGACAATGTCATCCCGCTTATCCTGAAGCAGACGTTCGGACTTAATTCCACTGTATCAGGGGCGATCATGGCGGCAGACAACGTATGCGCGCTGTTTCTGCTTCCGCTGTTCGGATCCATATCAGACAGGACATCAACTCGGTTCGGAAGAAGGATGCCCTTCGTGATGATCGGTACGGCGATGGCTGTCGTCTTCATGGAGTTCCTTCCAATGCTGGACAACAGTTATTATTCAAAGCCCGCTCAGTACAAGATCACTCTTTTCGTGATATGCCTGGGAGGTCTGCTGATATCAATGGGGACATACAGGAGCCCTGCCGTCGCGCTGATGCCCGATGTCACACCGAAGCCTCTCAGAAGCAAGGCGAACGCGGTCATCAATCTCATGGGCGCTGTAGGAGGAGCGATCTACCTAGTGATCGCTGGCCTGCTCTACTCCAAGAGCAGAACGGCGTCTCTTGATCATGTTGATTACACGAACCTGTTCCTGATCGTCGCTGCACTTATGGTTATATCCGTCCTCATACTGTTCTTCAGTACGGATGAGAACAAATTGCACAGGGAACTGCTCGATTATGAAGCGGCGCATCCGGAGGAGAATCTTGCAGAGGATGACGGCAGCGGTGACGCGGTGCTTCCCGCCGAAGTCAAGAAAAGCCTCGCGTTCATACTGATATCGATATCACTCTGGTTCATCGGCTACAACGCGGTGACCACATGGTTCACTACATATGCGTCTGAGATGTGGGGAATGGCCCTGGGACAGTCATCCATGTGCCTGACGATCGGTACGGCCGGGGCTATCATCTCCTATATTCCGATAGGCTTTCTTGCCAGCCGGATCGGCAGAAAGAAGACTATCATGGCTGGGTGCATACTGCTGTCAGCGTGTTTTGCGGCGGGATTCGCTGTGACACTGCTCACCGATGAATTCACGCCTGTCCTGTACGTGATGTTCGCTCTGGTCGGACTTGCCTGGGCTGCCATAAACGTGAACTCCCTTCCGATGGTAGTCGAGATGTGCAAGGGAAGCGACATCGGCAAGTTCACAGGGTATTACTATACTTTCTCGATGGCCGCGCAGGTCTTCACTCCCGTTGCGTCCGGATGGCTCATAGATCATATAGGATACAAAGCGCTGTTCCCGTATTCCGCGCTCTTCGTCCTCGCAGCTATCTGCACCATGAC
>CACYBC010000153.1 GCA_902772615.1 uncultured Ruminococcus sp. | reverse complement strand
GAACTGACGGACGAAGAGATAGAGGAATACATAGACAGCGGGGATCCGTTCGACAAGGCCGGAGCTTACGGCATACAAAACGGCGCCGCGAGATTCTGCAGGAAGATAGACGGAGATTTCTTCAACGTCGTGGGTCTTCCCGTCAACAGGCTCTATGAGCTTTTGAGAGAGAACTCTCTCATCTAACCTGAACAAAGAGGTCTATTCTATGAGCACGATAACACGCGTACTTTCCGGAAAAGACGGTGTCGGAAAATCCACGGTAACGGCTCTTATCGGTGAACAGCTTGCCCTCTCGGGCAGAAAGGTGCTTCTCATCGAATTTGAGAACGGTCTGAGGACTCTCGACATGTACGTCGGAGCGACTCAGACCAAGATATACGATCTGGACGATGTCCTCAACGGCAGATGCGAGATCGCTGACGCCATCGCGAACTCCTCCCTCTCCAGGAACCTGGACGTTATATTTGCCGGTAACGCGAGGAAAGATCTCCCCAAGGATCAGTTCGAAGACATGGTCCTCGCGCTGAACGAAAACTACGATCACATAATCATCGATACCGACTGCTCCGAGGAATCCCTGGACTGCATCACCGGCATCACCATGAACAACCTCGTGATAGCCACCCAGGACATACCCGGCATCCGCGATGCAAGGTACGTATGCGACAGGCTCCTCTCCGCCGGATGCGTCGGCGTAAAGGTGATCTTCAACAGAGTAAACAGAGATTACATCGCAGAGAAGATCACTCCCAATCTTGATACCGCCATGGACCTCATAGGCGTTCCCCTCTTCGGCGTCATACCGGAGAACGGAGACATCCTGAACATCACCGCCCGCGGCATCCTTCCCAAGAGCAAAACGATCACAAGAGATATAGCTAAGGCATTGGCATCTAGACTAGAGGGCGAGACCGTCCCTCTCACGGTACTTTAAGGAGACCATAAATGAATATTGCTCTTATTGCGCACGACTCCAAAAAGGAACTGATGATCCAGTTCTGCATCGCTTACTGCGGGATCCTATCCCAGCATACGATCTGCGCTACGGGTACTACCGGAAGGCTCGTTCATGAGGCGACCGGATTGAATATCAACTGCTTCATGTCCGGAGAACAGGGCGGAGACCAGCAGATCGGGGCGAGGATCGCCTGCGACGAGATAGACCTGCTGCTCTTCTTCCGCGACCCGATCTCGGTCAAGGAGCGCGAACCGAACGAATTCAATCTCCTCAGGCTCTGCGACGTGCACAACATCCCCGTCGCGACCAACATCGCCACCGCCGAAGTCCTCATACAGGGACTTGAGCGCGGCGCTCTGGACTGGAGAGAGCTCGTCAATCCCAAAAGATAAAACGGGTATTCTGAATATGATGCTCCGTCGACTGCGGGGCATTTTTCACGAAAGGACACTTATTCATGGCAAATCAGATCACTTCCCCGCGCGGGACCGCAGACGTTCTGCCTTCCGACAGCGCCAGATGGCAGTATGTGGAAGGCGTTCTGCGCAGCGTGTGCGAGCGCTTCGGCTATCAGGAGACGAGGACTCCCACCTTTGAGCACACCGAGCTGTTCCAGCGCGGAGTCGGTGACACCACCGACGTCGTCGGCAAGGAGATGTACACGATGGAGGACAAGGGCGGAAGATCCATCACCCTGCGTCCGGAAGGAACCGCGGGCGTAGTCCGCTCCTTCATTCAGAACGGCGTTCTGGCAGGCACCCTTCCCGTCCGCGCATATTACATCCTCTCCTGCTTCAGGTATGAGAAGCCTCAGGCAGGAAGACTCAGGGAATTCCACCAGCTGGGCATCGAGCTCTTCGGTGCCAAGTCCGCTGACGCCGACGCAGAGGTCATCAGGGTCGCAGCCACCGCTCTGAAGGAGATCGGCATAAAAAACGTCAGGCTGGAGCTCAACTCCATCGGCTGCCCCGAATGCAGGCCGAAATACCGCGAAGCTCTCTACAGCTACTTCAAGCAGTACGAAGAGCAGCTGTGCGACACCTGCCGCACCAGGCTCGAGAAGAACCCGATGAGGATCATCGACTGCAAGAGCCCCGAATGCCAGGCGATCGCTGCAAACGCGCCTATGGCTCTCGACTACCTGTGCGATGAGTGCAGGGATCACTTCGAGGGCGTAAAGGAATATCTGGATGACTGCGGGATCCCCTATTCCATAAATCCGAGGATAGTCCGCGGTCTGGACTACTACACCAGAACAGTGTTCGAATTCGTGCACGAGAGCGCCGGCGCCCAGGGCGTCGTCTGCGGCGGAGGCCGTTACGACGGTCTGGTTGGCATGCTCGGCGGAAATCCCACCCCCGGCGTGGGCTTCGGGATGGGCATCGAGAGACTGCTCAACGTGGCAGCAAGTGAGGGCATCGAGTTCCCCGCTGCCGCAGGTCCTGATCTGTTCGTCGGCTTCATAGGCGACAAGGGACGCAGAGCAGCCCGTAAACTCGTCTACGACCTTCAGGACAGAGATGTGAACGCGGTGTATGACATCAATCTCAGGAGCCTCAAGGCTCAGCTCAAATACGCTGACAAGCTCGGCGCAAGATACAGCCTCGTACTCGGCGACGACGAGGTAGATCAGCAGAAGGCCAAGCTCAAGAACATGGCGGACGGGAGCGAAACTGTCGTCGACATTGATCCCGGGCGGCTGGCGGCCGCACTCTGAGAACAAAAATACTGATTGTTTGAAAGGATCATTGACATAAAATGACACAGATGAGAACACACAACTGTAACGAGCTCCGCATATCCGATGCCGGTAAGAGAGTGACGCTGGTGGGATGGATGGAGAACGTCCGCGAAGTCGGCAGCAATCTCGCATTCGTCATCCTGCGCGACTTCTACGGAACCACCCAGGTCGTCGTGGAGACGCCTGAGATGATGGAGATCATAAGCTCCATCAACAAGGAGTCCACCATCTCGGTGGAAGGAGTGGTACGCGAACGCTCCAGCAAGAACCCAAAGCTCGACACCGGCGACATCGAAGTTGTTCCGGACAGGATCACGGTCCTCGGCAAATGCATATACAACAGTCTTCCCTTCGAGATCAACCACAGCCGCGAGGCCGACGAGTCCCAGAGGCTCAAGTACAGGTTCCTTGACCTGAGGAATCCCGAAGTAAAGAAGAACATAATACTGCGCTGCAACGTCGTTGCGGCTCTCAGGCAGTCCATGATGGAGCACGGTTTCCTCGAGATCACCACTCCTATCCTGACCGCCTCCTCCCCGGAAGGTGCCAGGGACTACCTCGTCCCCGCCAGGAAGCATCCTGGCAAGTTCTATGCCCTTCCCCAGGCTCCCCAGCAGTTCAAGCAGCTGCTCATGACATCCGGATTCGACCGCTATTTCCAGATAGCTCCCTGCTTCCGCGATGAGGACGCCAGAGGAGACCGTTCACCCGGCGAGTTCTATCAGCTGGATATGGAGATGGCTTTCGCCACCCAGGAAGACGTGTTCGCAGTACTTGAGGACGTGCTTCCTCCCGTGTTCGAGAAATACGGAACATACGACATCTCTTCCCCCGCTCCATTCAGACGCATCAAGTACCTCGATGCGCTTGAAAAATACGGTTCAGACAAGCCCGACCTCAGGATCGACCTGACTGCCAAAGACGTTTCATCCGTCTTTGCTGACAGCGAATTTGAGCCTCTGAGAGGAAAAACAGTCAAGGCTGTCGACATCAGCAACTGCACGCTGACCAGAAAGCAGATAGAGAAGATCCTCACCGACTGCGAAGTTCAGTCCGGTTCCAAGGGATACTGGTTCAGAGTGGACGAGAACGGCGAGATCGCCGGTGGCATCTCCAAGTTCGCAGTCCCCGTGCGCGATGAGCTCGCAAAGGTCCTTGACCTCAGCCCCAACACTCTTGTAGTGGTGGCAGCAGGCGAACTTGCCGTGAAGTCTGTCGGTATCATGATCAAGTTCTTCGGAGCCAACTGCGAAGGACACATGAATAAAGAGCGCTATGAGTTCTGCTGGATCGTCGACTTCCCGATGTATGAGATCGGAGAAGAGAGCGGCGAGCTGGAATTCTGCCACAACCCATTCAGCATGCCTTCGGGCGGTCTGGATGTCCTGCTCAAGGCCGAGCGCGGAGAGATAGATCCTCTCGAGATCACCGCCGATCAGTACGACCTGGTGGTCAACGGAGTGGAGCTCTCCTCCGGCGCAGTCAGGAACCACGATCCCGAGATCATGATAAAAGCTTTTGAGATGGTGAGGCTCGGGGAGGAAGACGTCAAGTCCAAGTTCCCAGCCATGTACAACGCGTTCTGCTACGGAGCTCCGCCCCATGCCGGCATAGCTCCCGGGATAGACAGGATGGTCATGCTCCTCGCAGGCGAGGAATCCATCAGGGAGATCATCCCCTTCCCCATGAACAAGAACGCTCAGGACCTGCTCATGGGAGCACCCTCCGAAGTCACGGAAAAGCAGCTTAAGGAGCTCTCCATCAAACTGGATCTGTAATTACATTCAGACATAAAAAAGCACCGGAAACGGATCAGCTCCGTTTCCGGTCTTTCTATTGCATGTCTTATTTTTTGAACAGTGAGGTGACCCAGTTCCACCACCATGTCCAGATGTTGGTGAGCACCATGGGCAAATCTTCAAGCTTGTAATTGAAGATAATGGTATATACTCCGTAGGCGCAGAAGAACAGCACGATCCCTATGAGACCAAGGACCAGGAAGGCTCTGGCATAGTATTTGCGCTGTCTCTTCCTGCAGAGTCCCGCTGCCCAAACGATCGCGACGATCCATCCGATGATGGGGATCTTCATGAGGATCCAGCTCCAGACGAGATCTCCTGTTTTTAGCAGCTGCATCCTCTTGCTGTGTCTCTCCCTCTCCTCGATGGATTCGGGTCCGGGGACCACAGCGACATCCTGTTCCGTCACGGGTCTGGAGAACAGGCCTTCCTTCTTCTCAGGTTCCGGAGCAGGTTCAGGTTCCGGTTCGGGAGCCGGAGCCGGTTCAGGCTGAGGCTGAGGTATGGGATCGGGCAGAGGTTCAGGCTGTGTCACCTGCTGGTATATAGGTGTTTCCTCCGCGGACTCGGCAACGGGCTCAAGATCCTGAGGCACGTTCTCTTCAGCGGGAGTTTCATTCCTTTTCTTGTCAAAGAGTCCCATTTTCTGCACTCCTTCAATTTATTTGACAATTCAGATTATAAAGGCAATTTGTTAAGTGCATATTACGCTAACTAAGGAAAAGTGTCAACTTCCTTCAAATGGAGTATAATCATACAGGAATATCAAAACACAAAAAATCAACGGAGAATGATAAATGGCAGAATGCAATCATGACTGCGCCAACTGCGCATCCAACTGCGCGGACAGGACCTCGCCCCAGAGCTTTCTGGCTGCTCAGAACAGCAGATCCAACGTAAAGAACGTCATAGCTGTGGTCAGCGGAAAAGGCGGAGTAGGCAAATCCCTCGTCACTTCCCTTCTGGCTTCCGCAGCGGCAAGGAAAGGATTTTCCACCGCGATCCTGGACGCCGACATCACCGGTCCTTCCATCCCCAAAGCCTTCGGTCTGAAGGATAAGGTCACCGGCGACGAAGAAGGCATGTATCCAGTGCAGAGCAGCCTCGGCATCAAGGTTATGTCCCTCAACCTGCTGCTGGATGATGACACCGCTCCGGTAGTCTGGAGGAGCCCGATAATCACCAGCTCGGTAAAACAGTTCTGGACCGACACGGTCTGGGGCGACGTGGACTATATGTTCGTGGACATGCCTCCGGGAACCGGCGACGTGCCTCTCACCGTATTCCAGTCGCTGCCTGTATCCGGCATTGTCATAGTGACTACTCCCCAGGAGCTGGTCGAGATGATAGTCGGCAAGGCAGTCAGGATGGCTGGCCTGCTCAATGTCCCTGTCGTTGCGCTCGTGGAGAACATGAGCTATCTCGAGTGCCCGGACTGCGGAAAAAAGATACCCGTGTTCGGAGAGAGCCATGTGGAACAGACAGCTGAAAAGTTCGGTATCGACACCTTCGCAAGGATCCCCATCGACAGTACCATAGCGAAAGCCAGCGACGAAGGAATGATCGAGCGCTACTACGGCACATGGCTTGACGGCGTTCTTGAGAAGATAGGCGCTGTCCGCTGATAAACGATACAGTCAAAAACGGTCCCTGTCATATGACAGAGACCGTTTGTTTTTGTATGTTTATAACAGAAGGCGAGAATACCCGAGCTTTCAAACATGGGATGAATCGCCCCATCAAACGACTGATCAGTCAATAACTGATCCAT
>CACYBC010000152.1 GCA_902772615.1 uncultured Ruminococcus sp. | reverse complement strand
GCGGCAAACATGCTGCTCTTGGGGATAGGATCCCTTGTTCTCACCGGGAGCATGCTCTCAGTCTCCGATTCGATCACGGCGGTGGTGGTCAAGACCCTCACGGGATTAGTGATCTCCGCCCTTGCGAAAGTCTCTCCCTTGGGGCAGCTGTTTCCGGTCACTTCGAGTGTCTGCTCATCTATGGAAAGCTGACATCCTCTGGGACACTCAAGACAGGTCATCTCTCTCATCACTCTATCTCCTCCAGGCTAACATTCAGGACATCGGATCCGCTGTCCGCAGGCATCAGCACTGACGGGAGCCCCACCGTTATCATCTCTCCCGGCGCAAGGTTCTCTTTATGATACCGTGCGATCTCTTTCTCCGCCGATGTGATGACGATGTCCCCTTTCCTGACTTTCCTGTTTATCCTCAGATATATGTTTATAAGCTTCTTCCCGCTTTTCTTCCTTATCTTCTGGGGCACCGTATATGTGACCCCGCCTGATGTCGTCAGAGTGAAGCTGTCCCTGGGCATCTCCCCGTTGATTATGTAGTCAGCCGCCGCTTCCCCTGCAAATCCCGCCTCCTCCGAGACATAGTCCACCAGATCGTGGACATGCAGGACGTTTCCGCAGGCGAACACGCCTTCCGTCTCCGTCTCCCTGTTCTCAAACACGAAGGCGCCTCTGGTCCTGGGATCGAGCCTGATCCCGATCTTCTTTGTCAGCTCATTCTCCGGGACCAGTCCCACGGACAGAAGCAGGGTGTCGCAGTCAAAGTACTGCTCTGTCCCGGGTATCGGAGTCATTTTCTCATCCACCTTCTGCACCGTGACGCCGGTGAGCCTCCTGTCTCCCCTGATCTCGGTGACCGTATGCGAGAGCATGAGCGGAATGCCGAAGTCATCCAGGCATCTGGCGATGTTGGCTCGCAGTCCGCTGCTCTGTGGCATGATCTCAACGCACGCCAGGACTTTGGCCCCCTCCAGAGTCAGTCTCCTCGCCATTATAAGGCCGATGTCTCCGGATCCCAGTATCACGGCTCTCCTGCCGACCATGAACCCGTCTATGTTCATGTATCTCTGGGCTGTTCCCGCGGAAAAGATGCCGGCGGGTCTGGATCCGGGGATGGATATGGCTCCTCTGGTCCTCTCCCTGCATCCCATCGCCAGTATCACGGCTTTTGCGCTGTAGGTGACATACCCGTCCGTAGGATTGACTGCGGAGACATTCTTCTGCCCGTCTATATCAAGGACCATCGTGTCTGTTTTGATCTCAATGCCCGTTTTTTCAACAAGTTCTTCGAACCGCGCCGCATACTCCGGACCCGAAAGCGCTTCTCCGAATGTCTTCACCCCGAATCCGTTGTGTATGCACTGATTGAGTATCCCGCCCAGTTCCCTGTCTCTCTCGAGGATGAGTATCTTCCTGATCCCCTTCTCCCAGGCAGCATAGGCTGCGGCGAGCCCTGCCGGGCCTCCTCCGACAACGATAAGATCGTACATCCTCATACCTCCTTGAGCCTGGAATACAGGATGTTGCTGCCTTCCTTTTCTTCCAGGACTTCAGTTTCATCTATTCCAAGTTCTCTGGCTATGATCCTGCACACTCTCGGTGAGCAGAAGCCACCCTGACAGCGCCCCATTCCGGCATTGCATCTGCGCTTGACGCCGTTGACTGTCCTGGCAGGTATGACCGAGTGCAGCGCGGCAACGATCTCGCCTTCCGTGACGGTCTCGCACCTGCATATCACTCTTCCGTATGCGGGGTCTTTGCGGATCAGTTCATTCTTCTCCTCTTCGCTCAGTTCCCTGAATCTCACGACCTCACGCGTATCATCAAACTGTTCCTTCTCCCTCATGGAGAGACCCATCTTTCTGAGAAGCTCTCCCGCGTATTTTCCGATCGCCGCTGAAGCGGTAAGGCCCGGAGACTTGATCCCCGCGAGATTCAGGAACCCTTTGGCGCTCCTGCTCTCTCCTATTATGAATTCGTCGTATTCTGTGTTCGCCCTTATCCCGGCAAAATTCCTGATGTTCTCCCTGAACTGGATAGACGGTACTGACCTCAGCGCCGTCCTGCGCACGAATGCCAGCCCTTCCTGCGTTGTGGAAGTGTTTCCTCTGGTCGTCTCCACCGCGTTAGGCCCCACTATGAGGTTGCCGTGAACGGTCTTCGAGACAAGGACCCCCTTGCCCAGTTCATTCGGGCACTGGAATATCACTCTGGATACCCTGGAGCCTTCGCTCTTGTCCAGCAGGAAGTATTCTCCGGCTGTAGGTCTCACCGAGAACTCCCTGTCCCCGACAAGTCCGCTGATGATATCCGAATTGACTCCTGCTGCGTTTATCACGTATCTTGCTTCAAACTCTGCCCCTTTGGAAGAGCGAACGGTGAAATGATCTCCCTTTTCAATGGCCGTGACTCTTGTATCGAGATACAGTTCGACGCCGTTCTTCACGGCGACTTCCGCCATTGCGAGCGTATAGTCCCATGGACTGATGATCCCCGCAGACTCCGCGAGCAGAGCCGCTCTGACCTCTCCGGACAGATCCGGTTCCAGTTTCCTGGCTTCCTCCCCTGTGATGATGCTCAGCCCCGGAACACCGTTCGCCAGCCCTCTCCTGTAAAGCTCATTGATGTGTTCTTCATCATTTTCATCAAATGCTACTACCAGCGAACCGCATCTTTCAGCCGGGACATGCAGCTTCTCTGCGATCCGGAACGCCATCTCGTTTCCTTCCACGTTGAGTCTCGCCATGAGAGTCCCGGGCACAGGATCGTACCCCGCATGCAGGATCGCGCTGTTGGCCTTGGAAGAACCTGTAGCAACATCGTTCTCTGATTCCAGCACCGCGATCCTGAGATCGTATCTGGCCAGTTCATACGCCGCTGCTGCCCCTATTACCCCGCAACCGATTATGACAACGTCATACATTGTCTGTGCTTCCTCCGCTCAGATTATTGTGTGATTGTCTGAAGTGCTGCGCTATACTATAATACCTTTTGAGCTGCTTCCGCCAAGCGGAAGCCTCCCCCGAAGTCGCCTGACATGGTGGCTTCTTTATATAGCAGAGCCGTTTCACCGGCTCTGCATTTTTTGTGGTAGACCTGTTCACACCATGTTAATTCTACTCTTTAACCCCGTTAATGTGAAGCGAACGGGACATCATATACGCCTTGCTTTTTTCAAAAAAACAAAACGGGGATGGACATCGGTCCGTCTCCGTCCTCTTATGTACAGTGCTCAGAGCTTCGAGAAAAATGTCGCGAGCACCAGCAGGCAGGCGCTTGCCACAGCAAGCCAGAATCCCACCGTGATCGGAACGATCCCCGTGAACTTTACGGCCAGTGCCATCGCTACAAGAATGATCGCAAGGATCCATGTCGTCTTCTTAGGAGCATTCGGCTTCATTTGTTTCACCCTTTCATTTCTTATCAGCCGTCTGATAAACAGCAGTTACTATATGTCTTATAAATTTATAATACTAGTTTAATTTCCTGTATGTCAAAAAAGACAGCCCGTCCGCAGACGAGCTGTCTTTTGGCGCCTCAAGTAGGGCTCGAACCTACAACCCTCCGGTTAACAGCCGGATGCTCTGCCATTGAGCTATTGAGGC
>CACYBC010000151.1 GCA_902772615.1 uncultured Ruminococcus sp. | reverse complement strand
GTGGACACGGTCGGGTTCGTGAGCAGACTGCCTCACGGACTCGTAAAGGCGTTCAAATCGACACTGGATGAGGTGCGATTTGCAGATCTTATAATAATCGTCGCGGATGCATCAGACCATTCATGGGGCAGCCAGCTGGATGTCACTAAGGAAGTGCTTGAGGAACTGGGATGCAGCGAGATACCCTGCATGACGGTATTCAATAAGTGTGACCTTAATGAGATGGCAGGCGCTCTGCCCGGGCTCGCAGTCTCCGCCAGAACAGGGTATGGCATGGATGCCTTGCTTGAGAAGATAAGCGAGATGCTGTCCGAGAGCGTCGTTCACTGCTTTCTCTTGTTTCCTTTTCAGGAGGCTGGCAGAGCTGCGTCTCTCAGAAACAGGGGAAATATCCTGTCGGAGGAATGGACTGAAGAAGGCCTTTACGTCGAGGCAACGGTCGAGAGGACGATCTGGCCCAGGTTCATACGCTATTCTACAGAAGGCAGATAGAGGAACGATCAGACCGTTAACAGTCAGTTTTCATATTAGGTTTGCAAACAGTGATATAATATCCGTGTGTATGCAGTCTTTGAAATAAGTACAGAACAGGATTTACGTATATATTAATGACAAGATATCTGAGACCCGGAGACTGGGTGTTCCGGAAAAGGAATAGCGACGGACGGCACCGCCGGCAGCGTGTAGTTGCCGGGCAGTTATTCGGGTATGCAACTGAGTATATTGGGAATCTGCTCTACTACGTCGGCTCCAGCCTTATAAGAGCCAGGCGCAACAGATTCAGAAGAATAAGGCACGGTTCAGTGAAGATCTTCAGGAGCACGTGGAACCTTCTCAAGAAGGTGTTCCTGTTTATCGGCAGATGGATCTCCGGAGTCTGGGCTGACCTCACAAATCCCTTTGTAAAGGGAGTGAAGAGCGTTAAGGGCTACCATGATCTGATGGCGGAGATCAAGGATGCCCCAAACCGAGTAAAACTGAACAGAACGAGGGCTTTTTTCCGCTATGGATTCAAGTGGAACAGCCATCTTATCGAGAGATTCATGAGCAGGGTGCTTCCTGTTGTCTGTCTGGTGATCTGCGTTTTTGTGGTCAAGAACGTGGCAGAACTGCCGTATGCCGTCAAGGTGACGGTCGGAGGGCAGGACATAGGATTCATAGATAAAGAATCTGTATATGATGAAGCTGTCGCTACAATAAAGAGAAGGATCATCAAGGTGGATGACACCGACTGGAAACCGTCTGCTGTCCTTACGATCTCCGTGGCGGACTCCGGAGAGATCAATACGCAGGATGTGGTGGCGAACAAGATACTCTCTGCGTCCGGAATGGATGTTGCGGAAGCTACCGGGATCTATATTGGAGGTCAGTTCTACGGGGCTACAACAGCGGGACAGCTTCTGTCTGCTACAGTTGACGGTATCATAGAACCTTTCCGTGAAGACGCAAAAGACATGGGAGACGATGTCATGGTAAGGTTCACAAGGCAGGTGGACCTTGTCAGCGGCATCTTCCCTGCGAGTTCTGTGATATCTTATGAGGAACTCAGCGACCTTCTCACTTCCGAACAGGAGTATCCGATATACTATGATGCATCTGACGGAGAAAATATCTCACAGATCGCCAAGGCTAACGGGATCTCTGTGGCAGAACTTCAGGAACTGAATCCACAGCTGGATCTGAATGACGAATCGATCCATGATGAAGTAAAGCTCCTCGTGGCAGAAAGCGACTCACTGATGAGCGTCAAGACCGTCCGGATCAGGACTGTAGTCACTACGATCGGTTACAATACGGTCACTACGACGTCTTCCAGCTATAATCTGGGATACTACAAGATCAGCCAGCAGGGCTCTCTGGGCGAGAAGACCACTGTCACCGAAGTCGAGTACAAGAACGGAAGAGTCGTCAGGAGCACGGTCATAGAAGAGAAGGTGACCAAGCAGCCTACAGATATGTATGTAACGATAGGCGTCGGCGGCTCCGCGGCTCCCAACCAGTACGGCGGATCCATCGGATGGCCTACAGGACCGATACAGAAGATCAGCCGTGGCTGGATACCCGGTCAGCACAGGGGATTCGACATAGCCTGCAGAGAGGGTACTGAAGTATTTGCAGCGCTGTCCGGAAAAGTAGTCGTATCTGAGGACACGACTGTAGGCTACGGAAGATATATAATCATAGATCACGGAAACGGAATGCAGACAGTGTACGGCCATATGCTGGTCAGATTCGCTTATGTCGGCGATTATGTCCAGAGAGGACAGATAATAGGTCAGGTAGGGTCTACCGGAAACTCCACAGGACCGCACCTGCATTTCGAAGTCAGGATAAACGGTGAACGAGTGCCGGCTGAACCTTATCTCGGCTGGGGCTAAGCAGTAAGGGAGGATCAACTTGGAAAAACTTGTAGTAACCGGGGGACGTCCCCTGCAGGGCACTGTAGAGATAGGAGGAGCAAAGAACGCTGCCGTTGCCATTATTCCGGCTACTCTGATAGCTGACGGTCCCTGCGTACTGGAGAATGTTCCTACTATCAGCGATGTGTCCGTGCTGATGGAGATAATGGAGGATATGGGGGCCGAAGTGCACGCCATGTCTGCCCACAGTTATGTGATCGATTCACGCGACATCAGCAGCTGCGAGATAATAAATGAAAATGCCAGAAGGATGAGGGCCAGTTACTATTTTCTGGGTGTCGGACTGTCAAAGTTCGGAAAGGCCAGTGTAGCTCTTCCGGGAGGGTGCGATCTGGGTGAAAGACCGATCGATCAGCATCTCAAGGCATTCGAGGCACTCGGCGCTACTGCCGTCGTAAAGGACGATGTGGTACATGTCGATGCCGGCAGCGGACTCAAAGGCGCTCATATCTTCTTTGACATAGTTTCCGTCGGAGCCACTATCAATGCGATGCTGGCAGCGGTGAAGGCAGAGGGCAGAACGATACTGGAAAATGTGGCAAAAGAGCCTCATATCGTCGACGTCGCCAACTTCCTCAATATGATGGGAGCTGATATCAGAGGCGCAGGCACCGATGTCATCAAGATACGCGGAGTCAGCCGCCTGAGAGGAGCCCAGTACTTCATCATCCCCGACCAGATAGAAGCAGGTACTTTTATAGCAGCAGCAGTTGCTACCGGAGGGAAGGTCACAGTTGACAACATTACTCCCAAGCATCTTGAGACGATCATCTCCAGAATGAGAGAGGTCGGCGGTGAGATCAGCGTCGATGAGGAGTCGCTGACTGTCAGCAGGAACGGTGTACTCTGCGCGACGAACGTCAGAACTATGCCTCACCCCGGTTTCCCGACCGATATGGTGCCGCAGTTCTCCGTGCTCCTTACCATGGCAGAGGGCACATCCGTAATAACGGAAGGAATATGGAGCAACAGATTCAGATATGCCGAAGAACTCAGGAAGATGGGCGCCTCCTTCTCAGTCGATGGAAAGATCGCCACGATAAATGGTGTTGATAAGCTTCATGCGGCAACAGTCATGTCTACCGATCTCAGGGCTGGAGCGGCAATGGTCATCGCAGGACTTTGCGCTGAGGGTACGACAGAGGTCTACGGTGTTGAATACATAGACAGAGGTTATGAGGACTTTGTGGGAAAACTGGGCAAGCTGGGTGCGGACATCAAGCGCGTTGAGGTCCCCGATAATGCTTTTGCCGCCGCTTCCGAAGTGTGATCTATAAAGCTCCGTCAAGGAGCTTTTTTATTGTTCGAGGTTTCAATGATTAAGTTTGCCACCCTGGCCAGCGGCAGTTCCGGAAACTGCACAGCGGTATGGAATGACGAAGGACTGGTACTGATCGATCTGGGGATCAGCTGCAGGAAAACCATAAATGCTCTGAATTCGCTGGGATTTTCTGCGTCTGATGTCTCTTCCGTGCTGATAACCCACGAACACGTCGATCATGTGGCGGGATTGAAAGTGTTCTGCAGCCATTATGATACAGAGCTGTGCGGGACGGCCAGCACCAGAAGATATCTTGAGGACAACGGGCTGATACATCCGTTTCAGAGATTCAGGGAATTCACTCACGGTTCCCGGTTCACCGCCGGAGGTTTCATC
>CACYBC010000150.1 GCA_902772615.1 uncultured Ruminococcus sp. | reverse complement strand
TCCTGCTCACCGGCGGTGAAAACGAATTCCTTACCACATTCTTTGCACACCAGGGTCTTGTCTTCGTACATTTGCTTTTCTCCTCTTTAATAAGGTGATTAATCTAAGCCCCCGGGCGGTGCGGCCGCCACCTTTGTTCATTGGACAACGCTCTTTCATTATTAAGCTACTAAGGGCATATATATAAACAGATGATTCTGTCTATTCCTGTCTGAGTTTTTTTCTTGCTCTCTGGATGGCATTTCCCACGGTCTTGGGAGCAACGTCCATCTTCTCCGCTATCTCCGAATATGAATAACCTGAAGAATACATGATGAGACATTCTCTCTCGAGATCTGACAGTACCTTATCCATTTTCTTCCGGATCCTCAGGTACTCTTCCTTCAGTATGGCGGTTTCTTCCGGAGACTCTCCGGAAAACAGATCGTCTATATCATCGTCTTCCGGGAAAGGCACAGATTCATTCAGTATCCTGTTCTTCCCGCTCGAAGATCTGCGTACCGCATCTGCAAGACGGTTATTGATGCAGGAGATAGCATATGTCGAAAAAACTGCACCACGATCCTCGCTGAAAGACTCTATAGCTGAAAACAGAGCCATAAATGCTTCCTGTCTCAGGTCATCACTCTCTAGTCCAGGAAGATTCAGCCCCGCGATCTTTTTCTCTATATACGGCATAAACGAACTGACTACCGATGCCAGTTTTTCTCCAGCCTCATACTCTACATCTTTGCTTTTCTTGGAGATACTATCCATAATCTCTATTATTATAGCATTGCCTACACTTATGTCAACAAAATGCGTCTATTTTATAGACACTTTTCCAGTTTATGTCGCATTAAGCCTGATATATCACTTCTGTTACTGTTTATTATAAAACAAAAGAAGTGCTGAGCAATAGTTCAGCACTTCTCTGTCTATGATTTCAGATCTGCTATGTCAGCTTTCTTTCTTCTCACCGATGGAAAGAAGCAGATTGAGCAGGATTCCGGAGATCGCAGCACCGGCTATGCAGGGAATGCCGCCTGAGAATCCGGGGAACGGGATGTTTCCGCCGAAGTAATACTGTCCGCCAAGTCCTACGACCATGATCGTTGCGATGACAGCGATATTCTTTGAGGAGAACATATCGCACTGCTTGTCGATCATGATGGCGATTCCCTGAGCAGCAATAGCGCCGAACAGGTAGATCTCAAGTCCGCCGATGACTGCAGTGGGGATACCATAGATAGCGGTGATAAGAGGAGTAAAGCAGGAGACCAGCATTGCTACTATAGAGGCGACCACAAGGACTGATGTTGAGAACACCTTTGTGATGGCCATGGTAGAAATGTTCTCACCATAGTTAGTTCCGGCGGGACCGCCGACAACACCGGCGATCATATCGCAAAGGCCGTCGCCGATGAGGTTCCTGTCAAGGAGCTTTACGAAGTCAGTCTTCTCTTTGCCCTTCTGCTCAGCAAGATTGTTTACGTATACATCAAGCTGATACATATGCGCCGTGGATTCCGGGATCGTGGCAATAGCTACCGGCATGATCGCGAGCACAGCTTCAAGAGAAGCTTTGGGCAGCGAGAATGCAGGCAGAGCGAAGAATGATCCGTCGCCCAGTTTCCAGGTGGAGGCTGATACGACCTCAGAGACCGTCATCACGTCAAACAGGTTGCTTTCGGGTGTAGAACCGCCTGCAACGTATACGATATACGCGACAAGGCATCCTACAGCAGCACCGAGAAGCAGAGGAAGCTGTCCGAGGAATCCCTTAAGATAACGGGAGAAGAGAATTGTAGAAAGAAGTGTAGAAAGGGAAACGAGCAGTACCCCGCCAAGGCCGCCCTTCCATGTGGCAGAACCGGCATACGCATCTCCGAGCGCGTTTCCTGCCAGTGTAAGGCCGATGATCATAGCAACGGGGCCAGTGATGGTGGGGGGAAGTATAGTCTCTACCGCCCTGGGTCCGCTGACCTTGATCAGCAGTCCTGCTGCGATGGATACCAGTCCGCTCATGACGATTCCGAACTGAGCATACTGAACGGCTTCTGTGGGAAGGACCGCGCTGGCACCTGCTTTCCAGGCCTCCAGCTGTGCTGCAGCCTCAGGTGAAAGCTTTTCCATGATCGACTGGCTGGTCACCAGACCTGCAACAGCTGTCAGATAAGAGAAGCTCGATCCGTAATAAAGCGGGATCTTTCCTTCTGTGATGAAGACGAAGCAGAGAGTTGCAAGTCCGCTGGCGAAGATAGTCGTTGAGACCTGGAACCCTGTGATTAGTGCAACAGTAACTGTTGCGGGGAACATGACCACGACCTGCTGGAGAGCATAAAGGAAAAGTTTCCATGCAGTCGGGCGTTCGCTGGGCAGATAACCCAGCACCTTTTCTTTCTGATTCATGTGGTTTCCCTTTCTTGTTGTGATTGACTTATATCATTATTCCCTTTCTCCGAGCTTGACGCAGTATTCGCCGTCCGTTTCCGGAAGGCAAACACTTATGATCTCGCTTCTGGATGTGGGAACATTTTTACCAACGTAGTCAGGTCTTATGGGCAGTTCTCTGTGACCGCGGTCTATAAGTGCAAAGAACTGTATCCTAGCCGGTCTTCCCGTCCGTATGACCGCTTCCATCGCCGCTCTGGCGCTTCTTCCGGTGTAGATCACATCGTCGCAAAGGATCACTGTTTTCCCTTCCACAGAGAAAGGAATGTCCGGCAGCAGATCAGCTGAGATGTCCGATCCTTCGACGTCATCACGGAATCCGGTTATGTCGAGGGAACTTACCGAAGGTCTTATGCCGATGATCGTCTCGATGTTGTCTGCGATCCGCTCCGCAAGGAACTCTCCTCTGGTCTTTATACCAATGAGACAGATGTCTTCCGCATCATCAGTGTTCCTCTCCAATATCTGATGGGAGATCCTGACAAGAGCCCTGTCAACCGAAACGCCGTCCATAAGCACAGTCTTTTCTTTGATAGGCATAAAAAAACCTCCACTCATGGCTGAGAAGGAGGCAATTGCTTGTTACAATCAACGCACCTTATCAGCGTCCCGCACTGATTTAAAGAAGCATTTCTTTGTTCATATTCTTGTAACAGTTTACAAGAGTCAGGCTCATCAGTCAACCCAAAAAACACACAGTGTTGCCCAAATCTTTCCGCATTCTTTCAGTAATAATAACGAATCTGCAGATTTATAAAGGCAGGCTGCTGCAGCCCGCCTTGTCTGCTGTCACATATTCTGATCCGCTTCATGTTCAGGAACACTTAAAACTGTACTGTCTGACATGATGACGGCATATATCCGTTGCGAACTCAGTGATCGATCAGGCATAGAAGTGTCCCGCTTACCCCGAACACCCAGTGCACGATCCATACGCCGAAAATGTTCTGCTGCTTTTCATACAGGATCCCCTCAAGGCCTCCAAGGATAGCTGAACCTACCATGAAAACGAATCCGTAATGAATGTGCAGCGCAGCAAATATAAGTGACGAAAGCAGGATCGCAAGAAGGCCTGAGCGCTCACCCGCTATAATGCGCTTAAGGTTTCCCTGCATGACGCTTCGCGCAAGAAATTCCTGAATGCCCGCCGTGAGCACATACAGTATCTGACGCAGTCCGAACCTCTTAATGTCGAGGAACGGCGCCTGCGGTTCAAAACTGCCCGGATCGATCAGTCGGCTGACCGCTTTCAGTCCGCACAAAAAGACGAATGAACATGCAGCGACTATCAGCGCCGTTCTGACAGTCTTTGCCGGCTCACTGGTAGTAATGCCGAGGTCCTTCCAGGTAAGGCTGGTGTGCCGAAGAATAAATGCAAGCATGAGGATGCCGAGCACCTCTACTCCATGCGTCATGAAATCCCCGGGCAGCGGATGTTTCAGATATTCCCAGAGAGCATATATGAGTATCCACCCGCAAAAGCCAAACAGAAACGTGGTGAACGTTTTCGACGAATCATTGAATCTGCGCGTCATCTCTTCCGCTATGGTCTCATCACTGAGCGTGACCACAAGTTTAGCTCCATCCGGATCCTGAAGATAGGAACTGGTCATTAGAAAAACATACTTTTTCCCTGACGGAGCCATGTAAGGTGCTTTCTTGACTGTTGTCTCTTCTCTTTTGTACAGTGCTTCAAGGATCGTCTCGTTGAAGACATCGTTGTAGACATTATCTGTAAACAGGGAGAACCTCACGTTTCCTTCCCTGTATCCCTCGTCCACTTCAAGCATGCGCGCTGCAGGTCTGTTTACATAAACGATACATCCTTTATTGTCGAGCACCAGGACTGCAGAGCTCATGTCGCTCAGTACCCGCTCGGAAAAAGTGTGCTGAACCTGTTCCATTGATCAATCCGCCTCTGTCTGTATACTGACTGTTATTAACAGCAAAAAACCCCGATATACATCGGGGTTTCCGTCTGGGTACGATTGTACCTTAATATGGCGGAGAAGGAGGGATTTGAACCCTCGCGCCGGTTTCCCGACCTACACCCTTAGCAGGGGCGCCTCTTCGGCCAACTTG
>CACYBC010000149.1 GCA_902772615.1 uncultured Ruminococcus sp. | reverse complement strand
TTCGCGCTGGATCCTTCCCCGTCCAGATCGACGGTGAAATTAGTCGTGGCGGTCTGCCTGCCGTGCGTCATTATCTTCTCTTTGATCTCTATGCTGGCTCCGGCAGCCAAGCGCGCTGTGGTCTCGCGCAGCGTGGAATCGACCCCCTTTATCTGGGTGGTCTCCATCTCCATACGCCCTCCCTCTTCTATCTCCACGACAGTAGTCGGATTGAGAACGTTGTCCGCAAGTCCGTCTCCCTCGCCGTAATGCTTCTCGACATATCTGACATGCGCGTTCTTCCCCACATGGAAGGTATGCACGCCGTCGTGCTCCGTCAGATCGGTCCCGCAGTTGTGTATGCCGCATCCCGCGACGATGACGACATCGGCGTCCTCTCCGATGAAGAAGTCGTTGTAGACCACTTCCGTGATCCCGCTCTGGCTGAGCATGACCGGGATATGACACGCCTCGTTCTTCGTGCCGGGCTTGATGTAGATGTTGATGCCCGGCTTGTCAGTCTTGGGCTCTATGGTAATATTCTCGGTGGAATTGCGGCCGGCGCTCTCACCGTTCAGCCTGATGTTGTATGCCCCGTCGGGGATCTGATGCAGATCTGCTATCTCTCTGAGAAGATTGAGTTCTATCTGATCAAGAGCCATTTAAATGACCTCCTGTTCTGTGACTTTTCCGCAGACATCAACGACTCCGCTCATCACTCCGGGAAGTATCTCTTCCCTGGAGCCGTAGTCGCTGATCTTGCCGTCTGCCAGCAGCAGCACCTTGTCTGCGATGTTGAGGATCCTCTCCTGGTGGGAGATGATAATGATCATTCCGTCGGTCTTCTCGCGCAGCTTGTCGAATACCTGTATGAGGTTCTGGAAGCTCCAGAGATCTATTCCCGCCTCCGGCTCGTCAAATATGGAAAGCTTCGTGCCGCGGGCCATGATCGTGGCGATCTCTATGCGCTTGAGTTCCCCGCCTGACAGGCTGTCATTGATCTCGCGCTCGACATAATCCCTGGCGCAGAGTCCCACCTGGGACAGATATTCACACACCGTGGCGAGCGGAAGAGTCTTGCCGTAAGCCAGAGAGATGATATCCCTGACCGTTATCCCCTTGAACCTGATGGGCTGCTGGAACGCGTAGCTGATGCCGAGCTTTGCCCTCTCATCTATGCCCAGTCCGGTTATATCCTGACCGTCGAACAATATCGTTCCGGACGTCGGTCTGATGATGCCTGCGATGATCTTCGCCAGGGTGGATTTTCCGCTGCCGTTGGGTCCGGTGATCGCAATGAATCTGTCTTCAAAGGTGACGGAGACATCCTTCAGGATATCCACATGTCCGTTCTCGTCCTCGACAGAGTAAGATATGTTTTTAAGTTCGAGCAATTTCTGTTCCTCCGGAAAAAATGATCAGTTTAGATATTTGTCGGTATCGTTTTCTTTATTCCCGGTCCCGGTCTCGGCTTTTGCGTCTCCGGCAGCGGCATCGGATCCGAGCATTCCTTCGGCTTCCTTCTTTTCCCTGTCCCTCTGTTCCATCGTCTTCCTGAACTCAAGCCAGCCGACTACGCCGAGATATAATCCCAGAACGACCATGATGATACTGACTATGAATGCCGCCCACTGTCCGGACTCGTACTGAGCCATAGGTATCCCGCTGTCTTTCAGGTTCCAGAGGTTGTCCATCCCCATCATCAGCAGTATCACGCCGATAAACTGTTTTTTCATTTTTATCCCCTCAAAATAGGTATTTTATGATATCCCGGACACCCTGTGTCCGTTTGACTCAATTGCCCTCTGATTATACAATAAAATGACAAGGAGGTGGTACAGATAAGAAAGCTGTTTGCATTCATTATTTGTGTTTTTCTGTGCATCTTCCTTACAGGCTGCAGGAACACCGAATCCATCGACTCCCTCCTTTCTGCTCCATCTCTGACAAAGGAGCAGTCTTCCGTTCTTCAGGCTCTCGGCATGGCTCACTCGGCGAAGACCACCTTCGTTTATCCGTTTTCAGGGGCCAACAGATCGGCCATCAGACAGTTCGACATCGACAATGACGGCAAAGATGAGGCGGTCGCCTTCTTCCGCGATCCCGAATCCGGGGTCAACGCGTACGTTGCAATACTGGAGCCGGATGACAAAGGCAATTACTACATCTCTTCCGAACTGGAAGGCCCGGGAGAAGGAATAGCCAGTTTCTCGTTTCTCAGAGGAAGCGCATCAAAGCCCGTGCTCCTGATCGAATGGTCGTCTCCCAGCCTCCCCTTCAACAGTTTCGCCGCTTATCAGTATCACAGTGAGCAGCTTGAGCTGGGCATGGAGGAGAACTGCACCG
>CACYBC010000148.1 GCA_902772615.1 uncultured Ruminococcus sp. | reverse complement strand
GTAAAGCTTAAGGAAGGAGAGAAAACTGATTATGACATCAAAGAAAGACAGCAACAAGCAGCGTCTTCTGCGGCATAGAAGAGTCCGCGCCAAGATCAGCGGTACCGCTGTGTGCCCGAGACTCGATGTTTTCCGCTCCAATAAGCACATCTATGCTCAGATAATCGACGACGAAGCCGGAAAGACCCTCTGCGCAGCTTCCTCCACATCCAAGGACTTCGGTGCCTCGGGCGGAAACAAGGAAGGTGCTGAAATGGTCGGCAAGGCCATAGCCGAGAAGGCTCTCGAGCTTGGCATCAAGAACGTCGTATTCGACAGAGGCGGCTATATCTATCACGGTCGCGTGCAGGCTCTGGCTGAGGCCGCCCGCAGCGCCGGACTCGAGTTTTAATGGAGGTAAAGAAAATGGAAAGAATTGATGCTTCGACTCTTGATCTTCAGGAAAACGTTGTGTCCATAAACCGTGTAAGCAAGACCGTCAAAGGCGGCCGTATCATGAAGTTCTCGGCTCTCGTGGTCGTCGGAAACGGAGACGGCATTGTAGGTTACGGAATGGGCAAGGCCTCCGAGGTCCCGGAAGCGATCCGCAAGGGAACAGAGGATGCCAAGAAGAACCTGATCCGCATCGCCCGCTACGGCTCCACCATCCCACATGAGACAGTCGGCTCATTCGGCGCCACCCGCGTCATGATCAAGCCCGCAGCTCCCGGTACCGGCATCATCGCCGGCGGCGCTGCCCGTGCGGTCATGGAAGCTGCAGGTATCACGGACGTGAGGACCAAGTCCCTGCGCTCCAACAACCCCTGCAACGTCGTACCGGCCACATTCGCCGGACTCAGATCCCTCAAGACAGTCAAGCAGATCGCTGATCAGCGCGGCAAGACTGTTGCAGAGATACTCGGTTAAGGAGGAGCATTCAATGGCAACAAAGAAAACAGCTCCCGAAACCATCACAGTCAAGCTCGTCCACAGCCTGGCGCACCGCCCCGACAATCAGATCGCGGTCGTGCACTCACTGGGGCTGAGAAAGATCGGTGATGTGTCAGTCCAGCCTGACAACGCGGCTACCCGTGGCAAGATCTTCAAGGTCTCCCACCTGGTAGAGACAAACTGACAGGAGGATCCCAGATAATGCTTATACATGAACTCAGACCCAATGCCGGTGCTTCCAAAGCAAAGAAGCGCAAGGGCCGCGGCCCCGGTTCCGGAAACGGCAAGACTGCCGGTTACGGCAACAAGGGACAGCTCGCGCGTTCCGGCCATAAGGGTGCTTATTTCGAGGGAGGCCAGATGCCTCTCGTCCGCAGGATCCCGAAGAGGGGCTTCACCAACATCTTCCGCACAGAGTACACCGGCGTTAACGTCAGTGACCTCGACAGGAAGTTCGAAGACGGCGCAGTCGTGACAGCGGAAGCTCTCCGCGAGTGCGGACTCGTCGGCGACAAGAAGCCGGTCAAGATCCTCGGAAACGGTGAACTCACAAAGAAGCTCACAGTGGAAGCCGCCAAGTTCACGGCATCCGCCAAGGAGAAGATCGAGAATGCCGGAGGGACGGCAAAGGAGGTATAACCGATGTTCCAGACCTTTAAGAATGCTTGGAAAATCGAAGACCTTCGCAAACGCATACTCTTCACGCTTCTGATCCTCGTGATCTTCCGCCTCGGCAGCGCGATCCCGGTGCCCTTCGTGGACGCCAAGGCGCTGCAGGAGCAGCTGAGCAACTCCACCGGATCGATCTTCGGGTTCTTTGACCTGATGTCCGGAGGCGGATTCTCCGACGCGACACTGTTCGCTCTGGGCGTCTCCCCCTACATCAACTCCTCAATCATCATCCAGCTTCTGCAGGTGGTGTTCCCGTCCCTTGAGAGACTCTCTCAGGAAGGGGAGGAGGGAAGAAAGAAACTCAGCCGCATCACCCGCTACTGCGCGGTCGGTCTGTCCGTACTGCTGGCAGTCATGTACTGGCTGCTCGCCAAGAGGACTGACGCCCTCGTCTACACCAAAGGCTTTGCCGGTGCATACAGCGCTATAGTGGTAATCGGCACGTTCGCCGCAGGCGCCATGGTGCTTCTGTGGCTGGGCGAGCAGATCGATTCCAAGGGAATCGGAAACGGCGTGTCGCTGCTCATCTTCACGGGTATCGTGTCCAACATGAGCAGAGTCGTCGAGCTGCTGATCTACTACTTCCAGGTAGCGAAGAATTCTCCGATATTCTATGCACTGATCCCGCTGGTCATCGTTCTTTTCATAGCGATGTTCATCGCTATCGTAGCCACCAACGCAGCGGAGCGCAGGATCCCGGTCCAGTACGCTAAGCGCGTTGTCGGCCGCAAGATGTACGGCGGACAGAGCAGTTATATCCCCATCAAGGTGAACCTCTCCGGTGTCATGCCGGTCATCTTCGCCTCCTCGCTGCTGAGCATACCCGCGACTATCAAGGATATGTTCAACATAACGGGTAACTGGGGAACGTTCCTAGGCTGGTTCGGAACCAGCAGCTGGGGTTACGCGATACTTTACGCGCTGCTGATCATAGCGTTCAACTATTTCTACGTTGCGATCCAGTATAACCCCGTTCAGATCGCCAATGACCTGAGGAAGAACTCAGGCGCCATCCCGGGAATAAGACCCGGACAGCCCACTTCCCAGTTCATCTCAAAGGTGATTAGCAAGATCACTATCATCGGTGCGATATTCCTTGTTCTCATCGCCGTGCTTCCTATCGTGATCACGAAGCTCACCGGCATCCAGATCGCTCTGGGCGGTACTTCCGTACTGATCCTTGTCGGAGTCGCGCTTGAGATCTCCCAGACGCTGGAGAGCTACATGCTCATGCGTCACCACAAGGGATTCCTCGATATCTGATAGGAGGGATATGATGAAGAGACTTATCTTGCTCGGCGCGCCGGGCGCCGGAAAAGGTACCCAGGCAGAGATCATAAGTGAGAAACTCAACATCCCTATCATCTCTACAGGCAACATCCTCAAGAAGGCCATGAGAGAGGGCACACCTCTCGGCCTTGAGGCGGCCTCTTACGTAAACAGCGGCAG
>CACYBC010000147.1 GCA_902772615.1 uncultured Ruminococcus sp. | reverse complement strand
CGAATGCAAAACCGGGCTCTTCCGGAAGCGAACGGAACATCAGCCACAGAGTGACCGGCATGGTCAGGTTTATCAGGAACTGTCCCGTCAGAGAAAGGATAGGGTCCCCGCTGCAGAAGGCAGTGAACAGAGCCGCGGAGACAATCGAACACACCGACAGTCTTCTGACATTCAGTCTGTCAGCTGCAAATCCCCCCGCAAACTTACCGGCAAATACCGCCGCTGTCATCAGCAGCGCTCCTGCAGTTCCTTTTTTCCAGCTGAATTCCACCGCGCTTCCGGCAAAGGCTCTCACCGCAACCGCGGCAAAAAGCATGAGTGCGGCAGTCATGTCAGTTTTTCCCTGCGGCGCGCCAGTAACTGTCCCTGAATGTTCTCCGCTGCAGTCAGGCAGGAAGATGAGCATGAGCGCTGCAACAGCGACACAGGCTGCGAAGATGCTCCCCAGCCGCGGAAACAGTCTGCCCAGCGCCAGTCCGATGCAGCCCGGGGCGACGAACACGCCCTGGGGATATGCCCTGCCATTTGATCCTTCAAGCACGGATGTTCCCGCCGAGGTATGGAAAAAACTGTTGGCCAACCCCATGACCACCGCTCTGGTCATCGTGCTGACCGGCAGGAAGAACGCCACAGCCAGAAGCAGACATGATCCGGAAGCGATCAGACTGAGCCTGCCTCGGTTCCTGTCACAGATCATTCCGGAGGCCGGCTGCGTGGAGAACGCCAGCGTATCGTAAATGAGGAAACAGGCCAGCGCGGTGTTGCTGCCGTAAAGCGCAGATGCGCATACCGCATCCACGAGCAGATGGGCTGCCGCTCTGACAGCGAGGGACAGAGCATACTTTCTGCGCATGGCCGATGTCCTCCTCCATTTATTATGTCATGATTATACTATCATTCCCTAAAAAACCGTTTACTAATCTGTAACGAAATGCTATGTTATGTTATCGTTTCTTTTACGGAGGAAAAACAGAATGGAGAAGATGGAGAGACGGTACGGACTTCCCACAGCCATCGCGACCTGTGTCGGCATCGTGATCGGTTCGGGGATCTTTTTCAAGACCGAAGCTGTACTGAGAGTCACCCGGGGCAATATAATCACAGGCATAACGTCGCTGGCAATAATGGGCGTCATGCTGTTCTTCTGTTCATATGCCTTCAGCCTTCTGGCGCAGAAATACGAGAGAGTCAACGGACTCGTCGACTATGCTGAGATGACCGTCGGCCCCAGATATGCATATTTCGTCGGTTCATTCCTGACATTCATCTATACGCCGGCCATCACCGGATGCCTCGCATGGGTCACATCCATGTATCTGTGTGAGCTGCTGGGATTCGAGAATCCTGCCGCAGGTCCTGAATGCCTTGCCATTGCTGGCCTGATCATTGCTGTGGAAGCATATGTCAATGCCCTGGCTCCCAGGCTGTCCGGAAAACTTCAGGTCAGCGGGACCGTGATCAAGCTGATCCCGCTGTCTCTTATGGCCGTAGTAGGCATCATCGCCGGACTGGGAAACGGACAGCTGGCGGAAAACCTTGCCAGACCTGCAGTTCCAGGTGCGTCAGCGATGGGAGATCTGATGGCGGCGACAGTGTCCATAGCTTTCGTTTATGAGGGCTGGATCCTGTCCACATCGATCAATTCAGAGCTTAAGGACGCAAAGAAGAACATGCCCAAGGCCCTGATCGTCAGCGCGATCTTCATCGTTGCGATTTACATAGCTTACTTCCTGGGCATCTGCGGTTCCATCTCTGTGGACGACCTCATGGCTTCATCATCCACCGCCGCATTCATCAGGACCTTCGGTAACTTCTTCGGAAGGATCCTCAACATCTTCATCTTCATATCATGCCTTTGTACCACGCACGGCCTGATGATAGCGAACTCAAGGAACATTTATTCATTGGCCGTGAGAGGCAACGGACCTCACCACAAGGTCTTCGCTCACGTGGATCCGTCCACCAGGATGCCGATAAACTCGACGCTGTTCGGAGCTATGATCAGCATGGTCTGGCTTGTGTACTTCTTTGGTGCTAACGTGCTGGGCAGCTGGTTCGGTGTGTTCGCGTTCGATTCATCGGAACTTCCGATCGTAAATCTTTACGCCTTCTATATTCCCATCTTCTTCATGATGTACAAAGACAAGTCTTTGTCGGGATTCAACAGGATCGTGGCTCCTACGATGTCGATCATCAGCTGCATCTTCCTTATTGCCTGTGCGGTCTATACTCACGGCATAGTAAAATACCGTCAGGCAGCGGCAGCCGGAACCTTCTCATGTCCTGTGCTGTTCTACCTTATAGTCTTCGCGGCCGTCATGATCTACTGCGCCGTATTCTACAGAGGCGGGAAGAAGAAATAACATCCGTGTCAAGTGAACAGGTCCGGCTTACTGCCGGACTTTTTTTGTGAAACCGTCGCTCACTTCATGCTATTATTTACACAGGATCATCAGGCGTATGCCGTCATAATTCATACAAAGGAGAATCAAAATGAAGACGATCAAAGACAAGTACATCGTAGTCGGTTCAGACGCAGCCGGTTACCCCCTCAAGGAAGCCGTGAAACTCCATCTCCAGGATCTTGGCTGGCATGTGGAAGATGTCGGATGCAGCGAAGAGAACGGAATGAACGAGATGTTCCACCGCGTGGGTTTCAAGGTCGGGGCCAAGATCTCGGAAGGCGAATATGAGAAGGGACTCGTATTCTGCGGAACAGGCATGGGCATCCATGTAGCCGCGGGAAAGTGCCCCCATGTCCAGGCCGGTGTCGTTGAGAGCGTGCCCGCAGGAAAGCGTGCAGCTGCCGCCAACAACCTCAATGTTCTTTCCATGGGTGCTCAGTACGTGTCCCCCGCAATGGCCATCGAGATCGTCGATGAGTTCCTCAGCACTCCCTTTGGCGGAGATTACGGCGAGGCATTCCTTGCGATGCACAAACTCGCGTGGGAGGAGATCGATGAATTCGAT
>CACYBC010000146.1 GCA_902772615.1 uncultured Ruminococcus sp. | reverse complement strand
GCGCGAACATGATCCGGCAGACAGACCTCATGCCCGTTTGGTCCTGACACAAGAAGGTCCACAGCCGACACATGAGCTCTGGAAATGTCCTTCTCTCCATTCAAGGTCTGCGCGATCATTCGCCGGAGAAGCCTTGTACGGATCACCCCGGGATATTGCTTAAGAGCATTCCGGTCCGCTGTCAGATCTCTATCCCGTGCGTCTCCGTTTTCCAGAATCACGCTCTCCCAGGTCCTGTCTGTCTGCTCCCTGATCCAGTCTTCAATCTGCCGGAGATCATCCGCTGCCTGAGAAATGTGCTGAACGGCACCCGGATTGAGCTTAAGAAGAAGCGGCAGAATCTGGTGCCGGATCGAGTTTCGCGTCATGCGCATGTCGCTGTTCGTACTGTCTGTTCTCCAGGAAACACCCTCTTTTCTGAGATATTCCTCGATTTCTGCCCGCTCACATTCTATCAGCGGGCGGATGATAATACGCTTTTCCTGTTTTCGGACAGGCCTTATCCCGCCGAGTCCCGCCACGGAGCTTCCTCGTATCAGGTTCCACAGAACAGTCTCTGCCTGATCCATCCGGTGATGCGCTGTCGCGATAACAGGAATCGTAAGTCTGTCCGCGGTCTCGATCATCGCCTTCCACCGCAGTGACCGGGCAGCCTCCTCCAAAGACATGGACTCTTCTTTTGCCGCCAAGAGCACGTCCACGGTTTTAACATGCACTGTAATCCCTCTCTCCCGGCACAGCCGGCGGACGAACGCGCAGTCTTCCAGACTCTCCGCTCCCCGGATCCCGTGTTCCACATGAACAGCCTGTACATCATACCCCAGTTCCGCGAGGGCAAGCAGAAGGCATACGGAATCCGCGCCACCGGAAACAGCAGCCAGAATCCTGCACTGCCCCGGCATCAGACCTGCGTTGTTCATGATCTTTCTGATACTGCCCAATACGGACTGTTCCATGGTGTTCCTTTCTTGTGAACCTGCCATGACTGAAGTAGTCACGAAAATGCGCAGGCCGGTTTTCAATGGACAAGAACGCTCTGCGGAATCAATCCGCAGAGCGCAATCCAATCCATATATGATCCGGGCATCACTCCTGAGGCTGGAAGATTACCTCATCCGGATAGACGAGTCCGAGTTTCTCCCTTGCAACCTTCTCAATGTACGCATTCGTACGTGTGTAACTCCGGAATGATTCGATGCTCTCGCCCCTTCCTTCTTCTTCCGAAATCTGCTGTTCCAGCGATTCGATCTGCTGGGCATAAGCATCATTTCTATTCGTAAGAGAACGGCACTTCACCGCCAGCGCCGTGATGATAATACACACCACAACAATGATCAGCACCATTCCTCTCCGATTCTCCCTCGAAACCGGATATCTGTTCGACGACATCACTCTACCCCTTATTATCAACTCCCAGCCAGACTACAGATCCCCTTAAAATCCGTAGAGAGGCAACTCTTCACCCCTTTAAGCGGTTTTATTGTACTCTGTCAACCTTGCGAATTCAACCCATATCATAAAAAACAGACCACATGTAACAAAGATTTAACATGTTTTAAGCCGGGACTTCTCGTTTTAAGCCGGAACTTCTCGTTTTAAGCCGGGACTTCTCGTTTTTAACCGGGCACCCTCGGAAAAGTTATATAAACTCAAACAATTCCTGCGCATCTTCCTTACGCACAGTCTCCGCGACACTGAGTACCTTTGCCCTGACAGTCCTGCCGCCAAATGCGATCTCAATCACGTCACCCGCCTTAACCTGTGTCGACGCCTTCGCAACCTTACCGTTGATCTGTACCCTTCCCGTATCGCAGGCTTCATTCGCAACCGTGCGGCGTTTGATCAGACGGGATACTTTCAGGTATTTGTCCAGTCTCATAGTTCCTCCCTCAATAAAAAGGAGCGGGACATTATGCCCGCTCCGCATAGTTTATCAAACTCTGATCCCGGTCTCAGTTCAGCGCCTCCTTCAGCGCCTTGCCAGCCTTAAACTTCGGGCTCTTGGATGCCTTGATCTTCATAGACTTGCCAGTCTGCGGATTCCTTCCTTCACGAGCAGCTCTCTTAGCAACTTCAAAGGTACCAAATCCAACGATCTGCACCTTGTCATCCTCTTTCAAAGCATCGCTGACGACTTCCACAAATGCCTTCAAAGCCGCTTCAGCGTCCTTCTTACTAAGTTCCGTTTTTTCGGCCATTGCCGCGATCAGTTCAGTCTTATTCATGAGATTTACTCCTTTTACTACTTATTTACCGTTTCTGCCTGTAAAGGCAATACATATATCGATCTATCTTATACATATATCGTCTGGTTTGTCAAGGGATATGGCCTCTTCAAACCATCTCATTGACCATTGCGTCAATCTTTTTCTTGAATTCTTCGTCCCTGCGTTCAGCATCCTCAAGAGAAGTTCCTACGATTCCATAGTAGAACTTGATCTTCGGCTCGGTACCGGAAGGACGCACGCACAGCCACGCAT
>CACYBC010000145.1 GCA_902772615.1 uncultured Ruminococcus sp. | reverse complement strand
CTCTATGTTCAGTTGTTTATGATCTTTCCTATTGCGGATCCGATACTGACACGTGCTTCTCCGCCGTCCCGCCATGCACTTTTTATCTCTTCACGGAATACAAGACGTCTTCTGATATCTCCAGTAAGCATTATGACTATGGTGGAACCGGCTATCTCGAAGGTTCCCATGTCCTGTCCGCGCAGGTGATGTCCGTCATCAGTGAAGAAAGATACTCCGCCGACCAGCACAGCTCCTATCTCGGTCTGTGCGACTGTCCCCAGATGATCGGTCTCAAGTACGCTCCACCACCTTCTGTTCAGACGGAACACCGGAACTGATCTCATCGCTATCGGCTGCACGCTGTGAAGGATCCCCGGAACATATCCGCTCTTTATCGTCCTTCCGCTGTCTATGCAGCAGAAGTGATGATAATCAGAGGCTTCCAGGCGGAATACGAGACATAGTCCGTTCCGGAACTTCTCAGCCTCATCTTCATCAGGGACCAGATCGCAAACTGAGTATTCGGAGCCCTTGATCGGTATGCAGAGGCCGTCACATATCGCGTAAACGGACAGAAGGCTGTCGCAGGGACTGATGACCGCGTCAGGATCGGGATCGAATGAGATATCCTTCCTTCTTGAGAAGAATTCCGAGAAGGAACCATATGACTGCCCATTGAAGGAAGACATGTCTATTCCGTTTTTCTCAATATATCGACTGATCAGAGGCCTTGATGCACGGGTACCCAGGGCCCATGCAGTTAGCCGGAAAAGTCCGGTCTTTTGCAGAGCCAGCAGCAGGAAGCGTCCTGCAGCGGATGAGTAGAATATGTCAGCCTTCATGGATATTCTCTGTATCTCCGTACGTTGACTGTTCTATTTATAGCACTTAATGCAGACGAATGACTATTGGTTTTAGCATGATGCCATGATAAAGTAATATTAAATAAAACACAAAAAAATTCAAAGGAGAATGAAATGGCAAGGATCAATGCAGGCGAACGCCTCCCCTCTTTCAAATTCAATACACATCTCAGGGATGACCTGGAATCCCTGTCCGTTCTCAAGGGCAAGACAGTGTTTTGGGTCCTCCGATACATCGGCTGCACCGTCTGCAGATACGACGTGCACCTCATAGCCAAACGCTACGATGAGTTCAAGGCGAAAGGAGCCCAGGTATTCGTGGTGATGCAGAGCGACAGGGATCATGTAGTGAATGACCTCAAGGCCACTGATGCGGTGCTGCCCTTCGAGATCATCTGCGACCCCGACCAGAAGATCTATGAACTGCTCTCCATCGGGCCTGCCAGGAGCATGGAAGAGCTCGCCGGCGGAAACATGGATGAACTGAGAGCCAAAGGCGCCGCTGCGAAGGAAGCCGGATTCGTACACGGAGATTACGAGGGCAACGAGCAGCAGCTTCCGGCAATGTTCATCGTAACAGAGGACGGAACGGTGGAGTATGCGCATTATGCGACAAACATCGTGGACATGCCCAAGGTGAACGAAGTTCTGGAGATGCTGTGACATTCATCTCTTATCTTTGACTGAAGGAGACTGATATGACTGATAGAAAAGTCGCTGTGGTGACAGGAGGAGCAAACGGCATCGGTAAATGCATCGCCGGAGAATTTGATAAGCTCGGGTACCGGGTCTATGTGATCGACAGCGCTCCCGGCGGCCACTTCGTTGGTGACATATCGGACAAGGAGACTCTGGAAGCGTTTGCAGAGATGATAATCAGCGAGTGCGGAAGAGTCGACTGCCTTGTCAACAACGCCAAGCCTCTTATGAAAGGCATATTGGAATGCTCCTTTGAGGAGTTCGAGTATGCCCTTTCAGTCGGAGTGACGGCTCCCTTCTATCTCTCAAAACTGCTTGCGCCTTATTTCGTTAAAGGCGGTAGCATAGTCAACATCTCATCCTCAAGGGACAGAATGAGCCAGCCTGAGACCGAGAGCTACACCGCGGCAAAAGGCGGCATCGCAGCGCTCTCACACGCCATGGAGGTGAGCTTCTCAGGAAAGATCAGGGTCAACTCGGTATCTCCCGGATGGATAGATACGTCCTACCGTGTCTACGAATGACCGGATGCCTCTCAGCAGCCCGCGGGGCGTGTCGGCGACCCAAAGGACATAGCAAACATTGTCATGTTCCTCTGTTCCGACAAGGCGGGATTCATCACCAGCGAGAACATCGCGGTGGACGGAGGCATGACGAAGCTGATGATCTATCACGGCGACAACGGATGGTCCTACGATCCCTCGGCAGAATGATGAGCTGATACATAAAAGAAAGGCGCGGACTTTTAGGTCCGCGCTTTTTCATGTATCTACTGAGGGATCTGCCGAGGAAGCTGTTGCACTCTGTCGGCGGCAGACACGTCAGATTCAGACCATATATCGTTCTTTTCCGGCTTTTTTCGGTT
>CACYBC010000144.1 GCA_902772615.1 uncultured Ruminococcus sp. | reverse complement strand
TCTGCAGCAACAGGAAACACCTCCTTTTGATAGGATCTCACAGATACATTCTATCAAGGACATTGTCCCTAAAAACGGACAATGGGAAGTGTTTCAATCCTGAAAAACTGTTTTATTATTCTTCACTAAAAAGGATAGTATTGGAGGCAAGCGCTCCTCCCACGACTGAAGTCACGGGTCTCCGCGCCTGATTTAGAATGAAGAAATCAGATAGCTTCCGCGTTGACGAACTGACTGGTCCACAGTTCGGAGTAGAATCCACCCTTCTCCAGCAGTTCCTCGTGGGTTCCGGTCTCGACGATATCTCCGTCCCTCATTACCAGGATGATATCGGCGTTCCTTATCGTGCTCAGACGGTGAGCGATGGTGAATGACGTCCTTCCCCTGGTCAGCAGGTCCATGGCGTCCTGCACTATCTGCTCTGTCCTGGTATCGACGGAACTGGTAGCCTCGTCCAGGATGAGCAGCGGAGCATTCTGGATCATAGCCCTCGCAATGGTCATCAGCTGGCGCTGTCCCGCGGACATGTTGCTGTCCTCCGACAGCACCGTGTCATAGCCGTTGGGCAGACCCGAGATGTAGTTGTGCAGTCCGACGAGCTTGCAGGCTTCAATGACCTTCTCGTCGCTGACGTCCTTCATGCTGAACACGATGTTCTCCCTGATCGTCCCCTCGAACAGCCAGCTGTCCTGTAGGACCATGCAGAACTGGTCGTGGACGTTCTCCCTTGTGACGTCCCTGGTGTCGATGCCGTCTATTGAAATCTTTCCGTCGTTGATCTCATAGAATCTCATCAGCAGGTTGACCATGGTGGTCTTGCCCGCACCGGTGGGGCCGACTATGGCGACCTTCTTGCCGGCTTCGATGGATGCGGAGAAATCGTTGATGATCGTCTTGTCCGGATCATATCCGAAGCGCACGTGGCTGAATTCCACGTCGCCCTTCACGTTCTCGAGACGCGCCGTCTTGCCGGACTCGTCCTCCATCTCCTCCACGTCCAGGAACTCGAACACGCGTTCACAGGCAGCCGCGGCGGACTGCAGGTTGGTGATGGCGTTGGCGACCATGCTCATGGGCATGGTGAACATGCGCACATAGATCACGAAAGCGATGATGGTGCCGAAGGGTATGGTTCCGTTCTTGGCCATCATGGCTCCGAATACGCATACCGCAACATAGCCGAGGTTGCTGAGCAGCTCCATCAGCGGGAAAGTGATCCCGCTGATGAACTGGCTCTTCCAGTTGTTCTCGAATAGCTTGTCGTTGAGATACTCGAACGTCTCTCTGGATTCCTTCTCGCCGTTGTATGCCTTGACGATCAGGTGCCCTGCGTACATCTCCTCGATGTGGCCGTTCATCATTCCCAGATACGACTGCCTTCTGGTGAAGTAGCCCTGGCTGCGCTTGATGATCACGTTGACGAGCATGAATCCCAGGATGGAACACAGGAGAACGATGACTGTAAGCTTTACGTTTTTCAGCAGCATCATGATGGTGCAGCCGATGAACGTAACGATGGATGTGACGACAGAGCTGGATGCCATGTTGAGGCTCATTCCGATGGTATCGACGTCATTGGTGATGCGGCTGAGCACATCTCCAAATGAAGAGCTGTCGAAGCTCTTGAGCGGGATCCTGTTGAGTTTGTGGGTTATGTCGCTGCGCATCGTCCTCATGAGCTTCTGTGATGCCCTGTTGAGGTTGAGGCTCTGTATCAGTATCAGCAGCGAAGCGATCAGATAGAATACAAGGCTCCTGATGGCGACCCTGATGACTGCGGGAATGTCCACTCCCCCGCTCTTGAGCCCTGCCTCTATGAGGTTGGTCATCCTGCTGAGGTGATCGGGCCCGAACAGCGTCATGATGACGCTGAAGACGGAAGCTGCTACTGCGAGGATGAACTGGGGAAGGATATCTCTGCCGTATGCAAGGAGCTTCTTGGCTGCTCCCTTGAGATCCTTCGGTTTCTCGGCGATCCTCATGGGTCCGCGCGCGCCGGAATTTATGTTTGCCTGTCCAAGTTGGTAACTGTTCTTCTTAGCCATTACGCAAGTTCCTCCTCTGACAGCTGTGTATATGCGATCTCTCTGTAGACCTGGCATTTTCTCATGAGTTCATCATGCGTGCCCATGCCTACGACCTTGCCTTCATCGAGAACGATGATCTTGTCAGCGTCTCTGATGGTTCCTATCCTCTGTGCGACTATGAGCGTCGTGACGCCGGCGGTCTCCTCTTTCAGCGCTGCTCTGAGCAGACGGTCAGTCTTGAAGTCAAGAGCCGAGAACGTGTCGTCAAAGATGTAAATCTCGGGCTTCCTGTAGACGACCCTCGCCACCGACAGCCTCTGTCTCTGTCCGCCGGAGACGTTCGTTCCGCCCCTGGTTATCTCAGCGTCATACTGGTTATCCATCTTCTCGACGAAGTCGGTCGCCTGAGCGATGGCTACCGCTCTCTTCACTTCCGCTTCGGAATCCTCATCGGCCGCGTGGTTGCCGCCCTCTCCGTACTCGATGTTGGAGGAGACGGTGCCTGAGAACAGGACTGCGGTCTGAGGTGCATAGCCTATTAGGTTGCGCAGCGAATGCTGATCGTATTCCCTTACGTTCCTGCCGTCGACGAGGACCTCGCCCTTAGTGGTGTCATAGAACCTGGGGATCAGGTTGACCAGAGAGGTCTTGCCGCTGCCCGTGGCTCCTATGAATGCGACGGTCTCGCCCTTGTTGGCTGTGAAGGTGATGTCGCTGAGGACCTCGCCTTCCGTTCCGGGGTATGTGAAGCTGACATTTCTGAATTCGACGGTCCCTTCCTTGCCCTCTATGCCGTCAGTCTCGGTGCCGTCCTTGATCTCAAGCTCGCAGTCGAGCACTTCGTTGACTCGGTCGGCGGCAACTGAAGCCCTGGGGATCATGTTGAAGATCATCTCAAGGTTCATGAAGGACATGAGAAGTCTGCTGGCATAGTTGGAGAACACCACCATCTCCGAGAAGGTCACGATGGCATTCGTGGGATCTGTTTTTACCAGACTGTTAATGAGGTATGCACCTATGAGATAGATACCTACAGTAAGTCCGTTGTTGACGAATCTCATCACGGGCCTTGTCGAGCTCATGATCGTCTGCGCCGACAGCATGTTATAGGAGAGATTATCGTTGGCTTCCTCGAATTTCTTCTCCTGATACTCTTCGGCGTTGTAGGCGCGGATGACACGGATACCGGTCAGGTTGTCTCTTGTCACCTTGTTGAGCTCGTCAGTGAGCTCCTGCATCCTCCTGAATCTGGGATGCGCGTATCTGATGACGATGATGACTATTCCGATGACGGCTATGATCGCGCCGCCGGTGAGTGATGTCCACTGCCAGTGCTTGCCCCAGATCTTGACCAGGGCGACCACCACCGAGATGGGGGTCCTGATGATCATCCTCAGTCCGCCTGCTATGAACATCTGCAGCTGGGTGATGTCGTTGGTGGATCTGGTGATCAGCGACGCGGTGGAGAATCTGTCTATCTCGTTGAGCGAGAAGGACTGCACCTTATTGAAGATGTCGCTCCTCAGGTGCTTTGAATAAAGACCGCCGAGCATAGCGGAGACATAGCCTGACGTCAGCCCTATCAGCGTGCTCAGCAGAGCCAGGAGCATCATTACCCCGCCGGCCTTCCAGATGGCGCTCATCTGGCTTCCTTCCGTCTGTACCAGCATGGTGATGCTCGACATGTAGTCCGGGATCTTCATCTCGGTCCACACCTGCGCAAGGACCAGCAGCATGCTGAATATCAGCAGCGCCACCTCCTGCCCGCGCATACGTTTGATTGCTTTGAACATGTGCGTTTATACTCCTTTAAATGTTTTACAGTTCCTGGTCGGCCACTTTCGTAAGCAGCCTGTAGAGCTCGGCCTTCTCTTTGTCGCTCAGTATGCTGAACAGTTCCTCAGTGATCCTGTCCCTCTTGGCTGTCAGATCGGCGCTCAGTTTCTTTCCTTCATCCGTGATGAACACGTTCTGTTCTCTCTTGTCGGTCTCGCTGCGCTGTCTTCTGATGAGTCCCTTGTCCTCCAGTTTCTCAAGTACACCGGTCAATGACTGAGGCCTGATGTGCATCTTCTGCGCCAGCACTTTCTGTGTGATCCCGTCCTCCTCCGACAGAATATGGAGGATGAGTCCGTCCTGCATCGTGCCGCCCTCACCATCCCTGTCCAGGACAGTATGGAAACGTCTGCTGTGAAGTCTCGTTATGCGGAATACCGAGATCATGAGATCGTTGTCGTTCATTAGTCGCTCCTTGCAGTAGGTCCATCGTAAGGTTGTTTATCTTAAAGCATCTTATTTTAAGCAGTCTTAAATTAAGATACTTGATATTAAGTTTCCTTACTAATTATATACCATAGCGGAACCGTGTCAATATCCCTTTATGAATTTGTTCTTTTGTAACTTGAAGACCGGACTGCGGGATATTATTATATTTAGGATGTTAAAGCGCTAAATCATTATTAAGGAGAATATTAAATGGCAAAAGAACTGACCCCCGAAGTCGTCAGCGCGATGAAGGAAAAGTATGATGCTGACAGGACCGCAAAGGCGGTCCGCAGAGCACTCAACAAGACGGACATCATGGAGCTTGCTGCGGTGCAGGAGAACACCAACAATGTCCAGCACAACTTCGAGATCGATATCGAGACCATGTCCGCCACCTCTCAGGAGAGCACGGGCAGATGCTGGATCTTCGCGGGAGCCAACTTCCTGCGCGAAGAAGTCGCCAGAAAGTGCAACATCAAGGAGTTCGAACTCTCGCAGAACTACATCGCTTTCTGGGACAAGCTCGAAAAGATCAACTGGACCATGGAGAGCATCATCTCCCTCAAGGACGCCGACTGGGACGACCGCACTCTCATGTGGGTCCTTCAGACCGGGATCAACGACGGCGGTCAGTGGGACATGTTCGCCGGCATAATCAAGAAGTACGGCGTGGTGCCCAAGACTGCCTTCCCCGAGACCTACACTTCTTCTCACACCCGCAGCTGGACCACCCTTGTCAACAGAAGGCTCAGGAAATTCGCCTCTGACGTTCAGAAGAACAGGGACGATGCGGAAAAGATAGCCTCGCTAAAGGAAAAATGCCTGGAAGAACTTTACTCCTTCTCCGTATCCTGCTTCGGAAAGGTCCCGGAGACCTTCGACTTCGAATACAAGGACAAGGACGGGAAATACCACATAGACAGAGGTCTCGATCCTCATTCCTTCTATGATAAATACGTGGGACTGGATCTTGACGAATACGCGTCGCTGATCACCTCCCCCACCAAGGACAAGCCCTATCACGAACGCTTCACGGTAAACTATGTGGGCAACATCGTCGGCAATCCGGTCGTATATCTGAACCTCACCATGGACGAGCTCAGGGATGCCGTCGTAGCTCAGCTTAAGGACGGACAGATCGTCTGGTTCGGCTCCGACTGCGGACGCTGGGGCGACAGGAAGACCGGTGTCTGGGACATGAACGGC
>CACYBC010000143.1 GCA_902772615.1 uncultured Ruminococcus sp. | reverse complement strand
TTTCCTATGAACATATCTTACCATTATTTCCGTTTATCAACAATTCTATTCCTGAATTTTAATTATAATATGAATGCAGGGAAACGTTTTCAAAAAAACCATTCTTGAAGCATGTACAACGGAACCCAATCACTGTCTATTTGACTTTTATGGTGAAAGTGACCTTCTTTGTTACTGCCTTATACTTGGTATTTCCTGCCGCTTTGACCTTCACTGTCACCTTGTAGGTCCCTTTCTTAAGACCTTTTTTCACAGTCACCTTGCCGGTACTCTTCGCAATCGTGATCTTCTTATTCCCGCTTGCTTTTGTGTAAGTCACAGTCCCCTGCGCTTTGCTGACGGTAATCACCTTCTTGCGGGCAACAGCCTGGTTCTTCTTTTTTAATTTGGAATACTTGACCACAGCTGTTTTCCCTTTCACGGTCAGCGTATTGGCATTCTGGACTATAGTCACACTGCACTTCTTTGAAATACCGCCCTGCACGGTCTTTACGGTGATGACGGCCGTCCCTTTTTTGACACCGGTGATCGTTCCGGCCGCGGATACCCTGGCAATGCCGGTATTAGAGCTCGTATAGATCAGATCCTGATTGGTCGCATCAGACGGTGCAACAGTGCCCTTCAGAGCGTAGGTAGCGCCAACTTTTATTGTCTTGGCAGAAGCGGAAAGTGTCAGCCCTGTCACTGCAGTATGACCAAGGTTGATCCTGTATATTCCGTTCTTCGCAGTATCACTGTTGTTGGAGGCATTGAAGTAAACATTCCCTGCCTTATCCATGCCAATGCCTTCGGGATATCCGTATCCCTTAACGATTGCATCTGCAGAAGTGCTGCCAGGTTCGAATACAGCGACCTCATTATTGTTCCGCCCTGCAACAGCTACTGTTCCATAATCATCCGCGCAGACTGCATATACCCATGTGAACAAACGATGTGAGCTTCCTGCTGTGAAATACATAGCAGACACACTGCCCGTTGCCGGATCATATTTATAGATTCCATCGACTGCCCCATCATATCCGTTAGAGGATCCTTTATCAGCGATATAGATGTTCTCTCTTCCATCGACTGCAATTCCCTGCGGATAGCAGTTCCCATCAGATGCGGGAGGTATGTAATTCGGCTGATACTCCTTCGTCCAGTTTATGGTATCTCCTGAGGATAGTGATACGACATCAGATATCTTCGCACGGAGAATCTTGGTCGCTTTCTTTCCGTTAGACCTTGTCCCGGTGCTGTTCACACAATAGAGATACCCGTTATAGTCTACAGCTACTGCCTGTGCTCTCTGCCCCGCATCGAGCGTCTTACACGATGCTGATTCACCCGGTTTCAGCACATAGATCTCATTCATGTGACCGGTCATATAGCCCGCAGCAAACAGATAATCCCCACGGGCACACACGTTTCCGCATTTAGCCGGGAGACTGGCAGAAAAGACATTCCTGCCTTCCGCATCGAATCCTTCGATGCTCCCGCCAGTAGCAGCATAAACAATACCGTCATCCATCACTGCCACGCCATTAGTCAGATTCTGAACATTCGCCACCTGCTCGGTACTGACATCTGCTGCAAAAGCCTGCTGCGATAACAAACCTGCTGCAAGCATTACTGCAAACAGGAACCACAGTTTCCTTTTCATATCGAACCTCCTGTCTTCACTCCATCAGTTCACACTTTTCCAGACTATCTGATATCCGATGGTTCAGAGCATGCGCCGGTCTGCGCAGAAGCAGTCCGCCCACGAGGAACACCAGAATAAATATCAGCAGTGCCCCCAGGCACTTCATATACGTATTCCCATACATGCCGGCTATGCATTCGCGCATCGCATCCATCGAATAACGGAACGGCATGAATGGATACAGTTTCTGGAAGATCTGCGGCAGGACGTGAGTCGGATATGTACCGCCGGAGCCTGCTACCTGGAGGAGTACCAGGATCACGCTGATCGCCAGGCCGATCTCGTCGAAGAGATATCGGAGAACGAAATTGATCGTCGCATACGTTAACGCTGTCACACATGCCGCCAGCAAAAGCAGCCAGGGATGCTGGCAGTCGATCCCGCAGTAGAACAGATTGCCCAGCATGATAAGGACCGCCTGCGCAATACCCATGTAGAGATACACACGAAGGCGTCCGAAGTACTTCTCATAAGGCGAAGGCTCAGTTCCGGCCTCGATCCTTGGCCCGGCTTCATCCCCGGTCGCAGCATCAGACGATACTTCTGCCTCCGGCTCATCCTCTTTCCGTCTTCTGACTTCTGCTTTGATGAAAACTGCAGTAAACAAAGCCCCTACCCAGAGTGCAAGCGTCGTATAGAACGGTGAAATCGCAGAGCCATAAGTGTCCGTCGCATAGAAGACCTTCTCCTCCATCTTGACCGGCGATGCCAGATTCTCCGCGATCACCTCACTGCTGTCTGTCAGCAGGACATTGATATCTTTCAGCTTATCGCTGCTTGCGAGAGAATCAAACATTTTGCTGAGCTGATAGAAGCTGTCCCGGACGGAATTCAGCGATGCCAATGTGTTCAGGATCCCTCCGTCAAGAGCATCCAGCGTCTTCTCCGACTTGGAGAGCGCACTGCTCAGGTTATCGAGTTTCCCGTAAGTTCCGCTCAGGGAATCCTTCGTCCGGGAGATCGTCGCGCGGGTCTCACGGATTGCTTCGTCGATCTTTCCGTCGATCTGGCCTGCCACATCATAGTTGATCGAGTTGGTACTTTTCTTTACAAAGTCTATATCGTCCAGGATCTCATCGATGATCAGCTTCGTATCTTCCCAGTTCGTATCACTCGCCTTCTCAAGTTTATCGAGCTTATCATAAATGCTCCCGAGCCGTTCTGAAATTTTAGTGAAACGGTCTGCCAGAGCAGTCAGACCCAGCTTCTTCAGAGAACGGATGACCTTATCAACAGCATCTTTCATCTTCTTGACGAGGGCCTTCCTCTTATCCAGTTTCTTATCAACGAACTGGTTGAAGTCCTTCATGTCGTCTTTCGAA
>CACYBC010000142.1 GCA_902772615.1 uncultured Ruminococcus sp. | reverse complement strand
GAGGTATGACATCATGATCCTGTTATTCGAAGGACTGGCGATGTGCCTGTGGCTGCTCGTCATCTGCATCGCCGGAAAAGCCAACGGCAACGAAGGTCTTGTGATCTTCTATGAAAAGGAAGTCCGGGACAGAGCCCTGAAGATGGGACTGACCACCGAGGAGAAGATCTCCAGAAGGATGACTCTCGTCTCCGTGCTTCTCTTCCTTCCGCTGATAAGCGTAGTTCCGCTGATGGTCTATTTCATCAACGGGGCTTCGACGTTCCTTGAAGGATTCCTTCAGATGAGCGCCATCTATCTGATCATGGGACTGTTCGACAGGCTCTTCATTGACTGGTACTGGGTGATGCATACGAAGGACTGGATCATACCCGGGACCGAGGATCTGATGCCCTACATCCACAGGAACACTCTGCTGATGAAGTGGGCCTCCACCCTAATCGGTCTTCCGGCCCTCGCGGCTGTGACCGCCTGGATAATCAGCATGATAAGCTGAAACAAAAAAGATGCTCCGGGAAGTCTTGGACCTCCCGGAGTTTTTATTGTCTATTTTGTTTTTAATACAGCGAGAAGCCGTATTCCTGGAACAGTTCCTTTATCCTTCTGTTGACAAGAGCCCTTACCCTGAACTTGTCCTCCTCAAGGCATTCGGTCCTGATTGAGAGCTTCATGGCTCTGGTGCTCATGTCGTCAATGCCGCCGTAGGTGGGACCGTTGATGATGAAGGGAGTGCTCTCCCCCAGCTTCGGCAGCTCTTCCCTGAGCATTGCCTCGACAGCGTCGATATCCTGGTCGAAGGGAACGTTGACGATCACGTCGCAGTAGGTGTTCCTTCTGGTCTTGTTGAGGATGTTCGTCAGATCGCGGTTGTTTATGGACTTGACGTCCTGAACCGTGTTCACGATGCGCGTCGTGCGAAGGCCGATCTCAAGGACCCTTCCCTTGAAGCCGCCGACTTCTATTATGTCGCCCACCTGGAACTCGTTCTCGAATATGATGAATATTCCTGAAATGATATCCGTCACGAGGTCCTTGGATCCGAAGCCAATGATCAGCGTCAGCAGTCCGGCGCTGGCAAGCAGCGTCCTTGAGTCGAAGCCCAGGACATCCAGACAGTAGTAGATGACGGTGATGGCGGATATGTACTTGAGGAAGCTGCGGATAAGACGCAGCAGCGTCTCCCTTCTCGGGTTGGATACCGAGATAAGAAGATCAAGCAGCTTTCCCGCAAAAGTGACGATCAGGACGTACAGGCAGAAGAATATGACCACATATGTAGCGGAGAAAACGTTGAGCCCCTTGTTCCATCTCCCGCTTGTGATGAAGCCCAGGATGGTGTCGTCACCGTACAGTCTTCCGCGGAGCATGAAAACGACCAGGAATGTAAGACCTATCAACATCAGCATGTTCTTGATGACGAGATCCGTCTTTTCCTCCGGCGATCTGTCGCCGTACCTGATGTTCGGTCGCAGATACCTCGTAAGTATCGCGAGAGTCTTTTTGATCCCGCCCGACGGCGACTCAACGTCGACGTATACGTCCTCTCCGGCCGTGACGGGATCGTCCACGTCCTTGTTGCGGAAATAGATAAGATACGCGGCGATGCCCAGCGCGGAAAGCACTGCGGCGAATACCGTGATGAAGGCCCTGCCGGTGAACAGCTGATCGCTGTCCGCGACGATGTACACGTAGTTGCCGTTTGCCTCGAAGGAGTCCGCGAACAGCCTGGTGTACAGGACGTTAATGTAACTGAAATAGTTTCCGCTGATCTGATCTTCCTTGAGTCCTATCTCATAGGCGCTCTGTCCGTACATGAGACCCTGGCCCGAGTAATACGTGACCGTCTTCGAGTCCTTCTCCACGGCGAGTATCTCGTCTTCGCAGCCGGAGACGGCCCTGTAGAGTATGTTTTTGAAGGACATGTAATCCAGAACTTCCTGCATCTCTGCGGGATCGACGCTGATGAGAAGTATTCCGTCGTATCTTCCGCCGGAGCCGGTCGTCGGGACTCCGACCGTCATCAGTTCCTTTCCGGTCAGCGCATCCTTCTGGGGCGGCTGTATCACGTAGGATACGCCGTGTTTCAGAGGATCGAAAATGCCGTACTGGGAATTGGGGTCGGAGGGTATCTCAAGACCGAAGATGCCGGAATCGGAGACCGTTTCCTTTCCCTGCAGGTCGAAGAGCATTATGTGATCCAGCCCGAAAATGCCGGAGAGGCTCCTGAGGCCTTCCTGTGTCCTGAGCTGAGGCCTGTCGGACAGTATCCTGGATATGATGCGCGCCTCGGAAAGGTATTCGCGCTTGTAGTAGCTCTCCACCGTCTCGCGGCCGTATTCCGCCTTCTCCAGGCCGGACAGGACCTGCTGCTTGTCTTTCTCGGATTCTATGGAATGCGAGGCGAGAACATGCAGCGACTGGACATGATAGGCTGCGGCCGAGACCACGAGCAGGAACACGACGGCGTAAACGATCACTCTCTTGACGTATCTCTCTCTGAAGATCCTGTCCTGATCATCCTTCCTGATCTTTTCTTCCTGCCTGTAGAAGTAGCTGTAGACGACAATGACGGTCATAATAAGCGCTGTGATGACCCACAGGAGCCCCAGGGCTCTCATGCTGTCACGGAAGAGTTCTGAACCGCTCACAGCGGAGAGGACCGCCCAGTCTGTATCGACATCGGAGCGCGAGAACACGTAGTATCCCGCGCCGTTTATGTTCATCCGCTTTACGCGGCCGTATTCTATATTATTCAGGCTGATGCCGATATCGCTCAGGTTCTGCCTGTATCCGTCTTCGTAGGCGGAGCCGTAGGAAGAGTTGAGGATATCTCCGGTGGATGTGTCAAAAACGGCGTAGACATCGTTTCCGTCCTGTATGTCAAAGATGTTGCTGCCGGACACCAGCTCATCCAGTAGAGTTCTGTATCTGTCTGCATCGCACTCGATCACGACGTACCTGCCGTCTGACATGCGGGAGGCGTAGCTTACGACATCGCTGTCATCGCTCTCCTGCCATGTGTTCCTCAGATAGATGCGGTCCACGTCAAGCATCTCTTCCATGGCCTGCAGATCCGCTTCGGTAACTCCGGGAGTGAGATCAGCATACAGCGCGAGGCTGTCCGCCTTTGACAGTACGGAGTCCTTGTAGAGATTCGTGACGTTGTCCATCTCCCGGCTCACCGCGGAGTATGCTTCGAAGATGCTGGCTGAGCGCTCCGTGAGTTTGTTCACGGCGGCTTTCCTGGTGATCCTGTACTCTGCCCAGTAGAATGCGACGCCTATGGCAAGCAGTATCACGAGCTCCGCCGCAACAGCCTGGAGCAGACTTATCTTTTTCTTCTTTTTCTTATCTTCCATAGACAGTTCCGCATCCGCCGCGATGCCGCGTCGGCGTGACGGATCCTCCTTTATCGGTCTGTAAGGGTCCAGATACGATTATAGCAGTTTTTGTGATGTGAACCACAGGAATTACATCGATTAAGGCCTGTTTTATAAACAAAAAAGGAACCGGAAGCCGTTTAGGTCTCCGGTTCTTCCTTTTTGTAACATGCGACAGATCACATGTTTTCTGCGAATGATCTCAGTCCTTTATTGCTTTGCGGATGAGAGGACTGATCATACATGCGATCGCTCCGCCGATGCAGGCCGTTACGAGCTGCATTACGCCGAAGTTGACAGACATCACTGCCTGTGCCTTCTCGGGCAGGAATGAAGGCGCTATCCATCTGACTATGAGCAGATACTGGAGAGCAAACTTGAATATCGCCGCCACGGCGACCGATGTCATGTTCCTGACGGTCTCTTCGGAGATCCTGTCCTTGAGCTTCTTTGTGAGAAGCGATATGACAAGGACATAGATGAGGTTTCCCGCGGCAATGGCGGGCACCACCATGATCTGCGCGTTGATGCCGAGCAGATACGCTATGAAGGGCGATACCACCGCCGCAGCGGCTCCGGTCCCGAATCCGAAGAGCAGAGTCGAGAGCGCCAGAATGAGGTTTACTAGTGAGCCGGTCAGCAGCTGCTGCTTGAGCGGAGCTGTGGTCAGCTGCGCCACTATTATCAGCGCTATGGCTGCGGCGCTGCGTGTGATCCATTTGACCTTGCTGTTCATTTTTTATTGAAATAACTCCTTTGTTTTGGAATCTATCTGAGATCCGGATTGAGCGGAACGCTCCATTCGGTCAGATCCGTGTGAAGCAGATGGTGCGACTTTTCGCCGAGGGGCTTTATCAGGAACTCCCTGTAGAGAGCCTGGACGTCGGGATTCTCGTGGGAATAGCGCAGATCGCTCTTCCTGTCGAGGTTCCACAGCACCTGTCCGCGGGTGTCCGCCAGCTCCTGTCCGTCGCGGATCGGCTGACCGCCGCCGCCGGAACATCCGCCGGGGCAAGCCATGACTTCAACGAAATCATATTCGGCTTCTCCGCTCTTTACGGCTTCCATGAGGGCTCTGGTGTTTCCGAGACCGCTGACTACGGCGACGCGCACCGTGCCCGCGCCGGGAACTTCGAAGATCGCTTCCTTCCAGCCTTTCATGCCGCGCACGGCGGTGAAGGCATCAGCGGGAGGATTGTTACCCGTCACCAGGAAATAGGCGCTGCGGAGCGCTGCGTCCATGACACCGCCTGTCGCTCCGAAGATGACGGCCGCGCCTGTGCCGGAACCGAGAGGAGAATCGAAGGAGGTCTCCTCCAGATCCTTGACGTTCACATGATATCTCTTGAGCAGTCTTCCCAGCTCCCTGGTGGTGATGACCACGTCGACGTCCCTGTCTCCGCAGGCGTCGTTTAGGTTCGGGATGTCCGCCTCGCTCTTCTTTGCGGTGCAGGGCATTATGGAGATGACTCTCATTTTATGGGGATCCACGCCGATCTTCTCCGCGAAGTAGCTCTTGGCTACTGCGCCGAACATGGCCTGGGGAGATTTGGCTGTGGAGAGATTCGTCGTGTACTCGGGATACTGGGATTTAACGAAACGCACCCAGCCCGGGCAGCAGGATGTGAACATGGGCCAGCTGTACTGGTCCCTGTGGGTGAAGCGCTCGATGAACTCGCTTCCCTCTTCCATGATGGTGAGGTCGGCGGTGAAGTTGGTGTCGAACACATAGTCAAAGCCCAGGGCTCTGAGAGCGGATACCATCTTTCCAACCGAGGCGTCTTCCCTGCTGAGTCCAAGATCCTCTGCCCATGCGGTGCGCACGGCGGGAGCGACCTGGACAACCGTGGTGATGTCAGGGTCATCGAGAGCGTCGCTGACCTTCTGCGTGTCGTCCCTTACGGAAAGGGCTCCGGTCGGGCAGTGAGTGATGCACTGGCCGCAGAGAGCGCAGTCTGCCTCGGTGAACGCGCGGTTGAGACGTACGCCCACTGTGGTGCGCGAGCCGCTTCCCACGACATCCCATACCTTGAGGGACTGTACCTTGTCGCATACCTCTATGCAGCGCATGCACTTGATGCACTTGCTCTCCTTGCGGATGAGGTAGCTGTTCTCGGGCCATTCGTTCTTTTTTACGTCCTTCTCATAGGGATTGTCAAGGACATTGAATTCCTTTGCCAGATCCTGCAGACGGCAGTTCTGGGAGCGCACGCAGGTGGTGCAGTCTCCGTCATGCTGGGAGAGGATAAGCTTGAGGTTGGTCTCCCTAGCCGTTCTGGCGCGGAGAGAGTTGGTCTTTACGACCATGCCATCTGCGACTTTCTCGCTGCAGGCGGGAACAAGGCGCTCATAGCCCTCCACCTCCACGACGCAGATGCGGCACGCAGAGATCTCATTGAGCTCCTTAAGGTAGCAGAGAGTGGGAATATCGCATCCTATGGATGCAGCCGCCTCGAGGATGGTGGAACCTTCCTTTACGACAGCCTCATGTCCGTCGATAGTGAGCTTTACCATTTCGTGATCCTCCCTCCTCTGAAGTTGCCGCAGCCGAAGTTGTCGCAGCGCAGGCATCTGGACGATTCAACGATCGCCTGCATGTCTGTCATCTCGTGCTCTATGGCGTCGAAATCCTGTTTTCTCTCCTTGGCGTCCCTCTCGGTGAGATTTACGCGTCCGCGCTGAGTCACGCCGACGATCTTAGGCGCCGGCAGCTCCACGTCCACGGAGATCTCGTGATGGAAGCCGAGGAATTCATCTATGTTGGCGGCGGCGACCTTGCCTGCCGCTATGGCGCGGATGGCCGTGGCGGGTCCTGTGACGCAGTCTCCGCCTGAGAATATCTTGCTGTTGCCGACAGCGGTGTCGAGACCTGCCTGGATGCTTCCGCGCTTTACGGGAACACCGGCCTGCTCGAACTTGCCGGAGTCGATGCCCTGTCCGACAGCGACGATGATCAGATCCGCGGGAACGCGGACTTCAGGCTGGTCGGACGGCACGGGAGAAGGTCTTCCTCCCCTGTCGAACATGCCCGCGATCTGGGGCTTTACCCACAGAGCCGCGGCGCTGCCGTTCTCATCCGCCTCTATGCGGACGGGAGCCATCATGGTGAGGAGCTCAGCGCCTTCCGCGAGGGATCCTTCCACCTCTTCCGGCATGGCAGTCATGTCGACCTGGCGGCGGCGGTATACGCAAGTGACCTTCCGGGCGTTGAGCCTCAGGGCGGAGCGGGTGCAGTCCATGGCGACGTTGCCGCCTCCGATGATCACTACCTTTTTTCCGGTGAGATCCGGAGCTTCGCCGTCGGCGATCCTGCGCAGCATCTCCACCGCGGAGATGACGTTCCTGCTGTCCTCTCCTTCCAGTCCGGCCTTGCGGTCGTTCTGGGCTCCGATGGCGATGTATACGGCGTCATAGGCGTCTGTGATCTCTTCGAAGGAGATGTCTCTTCCTATGCGGGTCTCGGTGTGTGTCTCTATTCCGGTGGACAGTATGGATGCTATCTCCTCGTCAAGCTTTTCTCTGGGGAACCTGTAGCTGGGTATGCCGTAGCGTAGCATTCCTCCGAGATGCTTGTGGTCTTCATAGACGGTGACGGAGTGTCCCATGAGCCTCAGGTAATACGCGGCGGACAGTCCGCTGGGACCTCCTCCGATTATGGCTACCTTCTTGCCTGTGTCTTC
>CACYBC010000141.1 GCA_902772615.1 uncultured Ruminococcus sp. | reverse complement strand
GTCATAGCGGCGAACGAGGATGCACTCAGGGACAAGGAGACGCCAAAGCTCAGAAAGAGGCTCTTCGTGTCGCTGGGATTCCTGCTGGTGCTCATGTATTTCTCAATGGGGCACATGATGTTCGGATTCCCGGTGCCTGCGTTCCTGGAAGGAAACCACATAGGCATGGGCATCGTGCAGATGCTGCTGGCAGCCATCGTCATGGTCATCAACCAGAGATTCTTCATAAGCGGATTCACGTCGCTGTTCCACGGCGCTCCCAACATGGACACCCTGGTGTCCCTGGGCTCCGCTGCTTCCTTCGTGTGGAGCGTCATAGCGCTTCTCGCCATGACCGCGGCCCACATGAGGGGCGATACGGCGGCGGTGGAGGAGTACATGAACGAGTTCTACTTCGAATCCGCTGCGATGATCCTCACTCTGATCACGGTGGGCAAGATGCTGGAGGCCATGTCAAAGGGTCGGACCACCGACGCCCTCAAGAGCCTCATGAAGCTCGCGCCCAAGACCGCCCTCAAGATCGTGGACGGCGTCGAGACCGAGGTCTCAGTGGACGAGGTGTTCGCGGGGGATTTCTTCGCGGTCAAGCCCGGTGACAGCATCCCCGTCGACGGCGTGGTCGTGGAGGGAATAAGCGCGGTGGATGAATCGGCCCTCACAGGCGAGAGCATCCCCGTTGACAAGCAGGCAGGATCAGACGTGTCCGCAGCTACCATAAACCAGTCCGGTTATCTGGTCTGCAGGGCGACGAGAGTAGGCGAGGACACCACCCTCGCGCAGATAATACAGATGGTGAGCGACGCCGCGGCCACCAAGGCGCCGATCGCGAAGCTCGCCGACAAAGTATCCGGCATATTCGTGCCCGCGGTAATAGCCATCGCGGTCGTGACATTCATAGTCTGGCTCATAGCCGGCAAGGATGTTGCTTTCGCCCTGGCGCGCGGCATCTCGGTGCTGGTCATAAGCTGCCCCTGCTCGCTGGGTCTCGCGACCCCCGTGGCCATAATGGTGGGCAACGGCATCGGAGCAAAGAACGGTATACTCTTCAAGACATCCGAGGTCCTGGAGGAGACCGGTAAAGTTGAGATAGTGGCCCTGGACAAGACCGGGACCATCACAAGCGGTCAGCCCAGGGTGACGGATATAGTTCCCGCATCGGGAGCTTCGGAAGAGAGCCTTCTCAAGCTCGCATACTCCCTTGAGAAGAAGAGCGAGCATCCTCTGGCCAAGGCCATAGTCGGCTGCGCCGAAGAACGCGGGATCAAAGCCGAGGACGTCGAGGGGTTCAGCATCCTTCCCGGAAACGGCGTAATGGCAACACTGGACGGCGTCGAGCTCATAGGAGGAAGCGTGAGCTTCATCTCCGGCAAGACCGGTATCTCGGATGAGCACAGGATGCAGGCGGCAGCCCTCTCCGACAAGGGAAAGACTCCGCTGATGTTCCTGGCCAACGGAAACTACGCGGGAATGATCGCCGTGGCCGACACCATAAAGGAAGACAGCATCCAGGCAGTAAAGGAACTGCACGGCATGGGAATAAAGACCGTCATGCTCACCGGCGACAATGAGCGCACCGCCAGAGCGATCGCCGACGAAGTGGGAATAGACGACGTAGTGGCGGGCGTGCTGCCCAACGGCAAGGAGAGCGTCATACGGGGTCTCTCAGCGCAGGGCAAGACCGCCATGGTGGGCGACGGCATAAACGACGCCCCGGCGCTCACGAGAGCCGACGTCGGCATAGCAATAGGAGCGGGCACCGACGTCGCCATAGACGCAGCGGACGTGGTCCTCATGAAGAACAGTCTCATGGACATCCCTGCGGCGCTCAGGCTCAGCAGGGCCACCGTGAGGAACATAAAGGAGAACCTCTTCTGGGCGTTCTTCTACAACGTCATAGGCATCCCCCTCGCAGCGGGACTCCTTTATCCCGTATTTGGCATCAAGCTCAGCCCCATGATCGGAGCCGCGGCCATGAGCCTCTCAAGTTTCTGTGTCGTATCCAACGCACTCAGACTCAATCTCTTCAAACTCAGGGATGCGAGCCATGACAAGCCTCTCAGAAAGAAAGCGGAAGCGGCTGCCTCAGCACCTGCAGAGCCTGCAAAGGCGCTCGTTCAGCAGACCGTCCATATAGAAGGCATGATGTGCGAGCACTGCGAGATGACCGTAAAGAAAGCCCTGGAGGCTCTTGACGGCATCGAGTCCGCGGAAGTCAGCCATGAGAAGGGAACAGCGGTCATCGCTCTCTCCCATGAAGTGGCGCAGGAAGACATAAAGAAGGCCATAGAGGACGAGGACTACGGCTTCATAAGCATCTCCGCCTGAACGTCCGTCCGGACTTTGACGGGCCGGGATACTTTTTGACTGCGAAATCGGTTATAATAAAATAAGCAGGCCGACCATTTATTTTGCAGACTGGAGCGAACCATGAGGATCCACAGATCCGGGGAAGATTACCTGGAGGCAATTCTCGTAATAAGGAACAAAAAGGGCAATGTCAGATCTCTGGATGTGGCAGAGCATCTGGGCGTCACCAAGCCCAGCGTCAGCAATGCCGTCAAGATCCTCCGCAAGGGAGGGATGATCATAATGGACGACTCCAAGAGGCTGCTCCTGACGGAAGCGGGGGAGGAAGTCGCCAGGAAGGTATACGAGAGGCACATCCTTCTCACCAGCTGGCTGGAGTCCATCGGCGTCTCCCCGGAGACTGCGGAAGACGACGCCTGCAAGATAGAGCATGACCTCAGCGAAGAGACCTTCGACAAGCTCAAGGAGCTCTACTCAAAGAACTGAATACGTTTTTGATAAGCAAAAGCGCTGCAGCCGTAAGACTGCAGCGCTTATTCGTTATTCTGTACTTTTACCGGGGATCAGGCAATATATCTGAGTCCGTAGCTTCCGTTGAGTCCGGATTCATTGAAGGTGATCCAGGAATTGTGGTCGTCGGTGTATCCGACGACATTTCCTTCATCTCCGTTGGGATCGACTGTGTCGAGCACCTGGACCTTGCCGAGATTGAACTTCATGTTGTATACCTTGCCGCTGCGGTCATTGGTCACGTCTCCGTCGTACTTTCCGTCAACGCAGTTACCCTTTACCTGTCCGGTGACCCTGTAATGATCCTCGCTCTCGGGATCGGCGACCATGTCGGCCTCGGTGAAGGCTCCGTTGGGTGCGCCGCCGGCCCAGTTGGCCATGAAATACTCATAGGACTTCTCATCCTTGCTGAAGCTCGAGATGAAATAGGTCTCGCCGACTCCGCTGGGCTCGTTGTCGTTGCCAACTTCTCCGATATGTACCTGCACGGCATCTCTCTCGCTGCTGGCTTTCCAGACGACCGCGCTCTTTCCTCCGTCGAAGCTGTAGACGTATTTTTCCATGCTGTAATCGTTCAGATACTCCTGCAGCACAGGCGCTTTTTCCACAAGGGTGTCTAGCACGGTGCGTATCACGTTGTCCTGCAGTTCGGTGAACTGCTTGGACACCGCATCCAGATCCGCTTCTATGTCATGCAGTCTCTTGCTTCTGTCGACGTACTCCTGGATCTTGGCGATCCTCGGGTCGCCGAGCCCGTCGGCCTTTGCCTTGTTCATGACCTCGCTGACGCCGTCCATGTCGCCGGCGTACGCAAGATCTCCGGCCCATGAGTAGTAGATCATCATGACGTTGTCCAGATCTTCCTCCTCGATAACGGGAAGGATATCGTTGGCCAGCTTCATCTCCTCGAGTGCTTCCTCATAGAATCCGAGGCCAGCATCGTTGAAGGCGTCGTTCTTCTTGGCCTCGTGCATCATGATGAGCGCGTCGAAGCTCTCTGTGTCCTCGGGATCTATCTCAAGCGCGTTCTTGTACTGTGCTGCGGCTTCCACGAAATTACCTGCTTCCATGGCCTCTGCGCCGGCAGCCTTGAATCTCTTGACCTTCTGCGCGGGGAGGTTCTGATAAACGAAATATCCGCCCACGGCTAGTGCCGCTATGAGAATGACTGCTATCAGAGCCTTGAGTCCGCTCTTTTTCTTCTTTGGCGCAGCACCGGTGTCCGGTACCGAATTGACCGTGTAAGGGGAGACTTCCGGGTTCTCGATAACATGATCGGAAACGTAGGGAAGTGCGTCATCTGCCGGCTCCGCAGCTGCTTCGGCCATCTCAGCGACTGCTTCGGCTGCCTCTGAGATCTCCTCGTTCGAATAAGCTACAGCTTCCTCTGCACCGGCATATATCTCTCCGGCAGTATCGGCCGCATCCTGAGATACCACTTTGTATATCCCTCCGAAGGACTCTGTGGCTTCTGCTGCCGCTTCAGTCACTTCTTCCGCTGTCTCCTGAACAGCTTCGGCAGCCTCATCAGCGGCATCACCGGCGAATTCAACAGTCTCTGCAACTGCTTCCTGCGCCTCTTCAACGGTCTCGCTGACAGCTTCAGCTGCCTCGTCCACTGTTTCTTCCGCTGCTTCAACGACTTCTTCAGCTGTATCGGCGGCTTCCTCGAACGCTTCCTCAGCGG
>CACYBC010000140.1 GCA_902772615.1 uncultured Ruminococcus sp. | reverse complement strand
TGCCGTCCGCAGGCCTGTAGATAAAAGGAAATGGCAGAAAAGAGAGATTACTACGAGGTACTGGGCATAAACCGCAATGCCAGCGCGGACGAGATCAAGTCGGCGTTCCGCAAACTGAGCAAGAAATATCACCCCGACCTCAATCCGGACGATCCTACTGCGGAGGACAAGTTCAAGGAGATCAACGAGGCGTACCAGGTGCTGTCGGATGCTGACAAGAAACAGCGTTACGACCAGTACGGGCATGCCGGAGTGGACCCCAACTACGGCGCAGGCCAGGGTTACGGCGGATTCAATGCCTCAGGATTCGGGGATCTGGATCTGGGAGATATATTCGGATCGTTCTTCGGAGGAGGATTCGGAGGGTTCGGCGGGTTTGGAAGCACCAGGACCGGCAACCCCAACGCCCCGCAGAAGGGAAGGGACGTATATATCGATCTGGCGCTGTCCTTCATGGAGGCGGCAAAGGGCTGCAGCAAGACGGTCTCGGTCAAGACCACAGAGACCTGTGACTCCTGCCACGGCACCGGAGCCGCGGAAGGCACATCGCCCAAGACGTGCCAGCGCTGCCACGGCACGGGACATGTGACCGTTGAACAGAGGATGATGGGCTCCGTGATCAGGCGGACTGCGGTCTGCCCGGACTGCAAGGGCACAGGCAAGACCATAGAGAAGCCCTGCCCGAAGTGCGGCGGCACCGGAGAGAAGGCTGTCACCAAGAAGATCAAGGTCGATGTGCCGGCCGGTATAGCGTCCGAAGAGAGCATCCCGCTGAGGGGTTACGGAAATGCCGGCAGGAACGGAGGACCTGCAGGTGATGCGTTCGTGGAAGTCACGGTGCAGCAGGACCCGATCTTCCGCAGGAACGGCTACGACGTCGCGGTCGAGCTGCCTGTGAGCTATGCCGACGCGGTGCTGGGAGCCGAGGTGGTCGTTCCGACTATCGACGGAAAGATCAAATTCACCGTACCTGAAGCGACCCAGAGCGAGACGGTGTTCCGTCTGAGGGGAAAAGGCATACCCAATCCGCACAGAGGCGGAAGGGGAGATCAGTACGTCACAGTGTCCATTGAAGTCCCCAGAAAGCTCTCCAAGGAGCAGAAAGCTCAGCTCAGGGAGTTCGACAACAGCCTCGCCGTGGACAAGAACTACGACAAGAAGAAGAGCTTTGCGGACAGGATCCGGAAGGTCTTCGGAAAAGAATGAGATCAGCAGGGACCGGAGCTTTTGCGCCGGTCCTTTTCACATGCGAAAGTGATATTTAGATGAAAGCACGAAAATCAAAAGTCAAGTTTATGCATAATACTAATAATTGTGGTTTTTGATCAAAAATATTGAAAGAGACCACAAGATATAGTATCATTGATTGCAGCTCGAACAGGGCTGTTTTTTTAGCATCAAATCCGGATGGAGGCGTTTTCATGGAGATAGAAGGACTTCAGAAACTCACGCTTCTCGACTTCCCGGGCAGGGTGGCCTGCACTGTCTTCACTCCCGGCTGCAACTTCCGGTGTCCGTTCTGCCAGAATGCTTCTCTGGTCATTGACGCGCCGGTAAAGGGAGCAGAGGACGTGGAAGGGTTCTTCTCCTTCCTCTCAAAGAGGAAGGGCATCCTGGACGGAGTCGCCATCACGGGAGGGGAGCCGCTGCTGCAGAAGGATATCGACGCATTCATCTCACGCATCAGAGAGATGGGCTTTCAGGTCAAGCTGGATACGAACGGAAGTTTTCCCGAGATCCTGGAGGATCTGATAGCAAGAGGACTGGTCGATTACGTGGCAGTTGATATAAAGAACAGCCGCAGAAAATACCCCATCACCTCGGGGTGCAGCGAGCAGCAGCTTAGGAAGGTCGAACAGACCGTAGAGCTGCTCAAGAGAGGGAAAGTCGACTACGAATTCAGGACCACCGTCGTCTCCCAGTTCCACGAGCAGGCCGATTTCACCGAGATCGGAGAGTGGATAAGAGGAGCAAGGAGATATTTCCTGCAGAAGTTCGAAGACAGCGGGGAGATCATCCAGGACGGACTAAGCGCGGTCTCCAAGGAGGAGATGGAGCTGTTCGCCCAGACGGTAAGGCCCTTTGTGGGAGAGGTCTCGCTCAGAGGTGTGTACTGAAAAACAAAGACAACGCAAAACAGGTTTATAAGCGAGGACGGAGAAATGTATAAGGTACAAAAGAGAGACGGAAAGGCCGTGGATTTCGATATCAACAAGATATCGGGAGCCATCAGATCGGCATTTGAGGCGCAGGAAAAGCCCTATCATCCGGATATCATCGATTTTCTGGCACTGAAGGTCACTTCCGACTATACGCCCAAGATCAAGGACGGACTCATCGCTGTGGAAGACATTCAGGACAGCGTGGAGAAGGTCCTCGTGCAGGCAGGTTATGACGATGTAGCAAAGGCATACATCCTCTACCGCCGCCAGCACGAGAAACTGCGCAATGTCAAGGAGACGATGCTCGACTATAAGGACATAGTCGACAACTATCTCAAGATCAACGACTGGAGAGTCAAAGAGAACTCCACAGTCACATATTCCGTAGGCGGACTCATCCTCTCCAACAGCGGATCCATCACGGCGAACTACTGGCTCAGCGAGGTCTATGACGATGAGATCGCGAACGCTCACCGCAACGCGGATCTGCATCTGCATGACCTGTCCATGCTCACCGGATACTGCGCCGGCTGGTCTCTGAAGCAGCTCATCCAGGAAGGCCTCGGCGGCGTTCCCGGAAAGATCCAGTCTTCTCCCGCCAAGCACCTCGCCACCCTCTGCAACCAGATGGTCAACTTCCTGGGCATCATGCAGAACGAGTGGGCAGGCGCCCAGGCCTTCTCCTCCTTTGATACCTATCTGGCCCCCTTCGTCCGGGTGGACAACCTGAGCCAGAAGGAGGTCAAGCAGTGCATCCAGTCCTTCATCTACGGCGTCAACACCCCCTCCCGCTGGGGCACTCAGGCGCCCTTCTCCAACATCACCCTGGACTGGACCGTTCCGGCCGACCTGAAGGACCTGCCCGCCATCGTGGGCGGCAAGGAGATGGACTTCACCTACGGCGACTGCAAGAAAGAGATGGACATGGTCAACAAGGCCTTCATCGAC
>CACYBC010000139.1 GCA_902772615.1 uncultured Ruminococcus sp. | reverse complement strand
GATGTACCGCCAGTCTGTCAGAGAGTATCTGACAGGATAAAGTCTAACGGTTAAGACAAAAGTGGGAGGCATACAGCCGAGAACCACCGGGCTGGTACAAGCTCGTGACTTTAGTCATGAGTAGTTGACTTGTCTCCTCAGCGGAGATGTTCGACAGTATTCGCCTGATATGTGGATATATACAGCATTATCCAGGAGCCCTGAAACGCACTCACGACAAATACTCTGTCTTTATTCTGAAACAAAAGTGAACAGTGCCTAAAAGTATCCTCCAAGGATCGGTCAACTCTGTCTGTTTCGTCGATTGACGCAAAAAACCGTGTTTTTTTATAATTTATATAGTTCTACAGGAGGGACTGAGCATGCCTGATATTGTCTGCATCAACAAAATCTGCACCTTGATCTCAGTCGATTCCCCCACTGCAGGCTTCTGTGCGGTCATGGACCGCTCTGATGACATAAATATAACTATATCCGGCTGCTGCTTTATCTGATCATTTCTGCGCAGGCCGGATTTTTTATTACATTCAGGAGGAGAAAATGCGTAAAGTCGGAATAGTGATGGGAAGCGACAGCGATCTTCCGGTCATCGAAAAAGCCGTCAGGATCCTGAGGGATCTTGAGATACCTTTTGAGGTGCATGTCTATTCGGCTCACCGTACCCCGGTACAGGCCAGAGACTTCGCGCTCAGTGCCAGGGAAGACGGGTTCGGTGTTATAATCGCCGCTGCCGGAATGGCCGCACATCTTGCCGGATCCATTGCCGCAAACACCACTCTCCCCGTGATAGGGATCCCCTGCAAGGGATCAGTGCTTGACGGGATGGATGCACTGCTGTCCACCGTGCAGATGCCGTCCGGAATACCGGTAGCCACGGTTGGAATCGACAACGGAGGCAATGCCGCTCTGCTGGCTGCGCAGATCCTCGCCGTCGAGGACCCTGATCTCGCGGAACGCCTGCGGCAGAAACGCCATAATGACAGCGAAGCCGTGCTCAGGAAGGATGCCGGCATTGCGGAAAAACTGTGATAATTCAAAACACATAAATGAAGGAGCTCAAAATGGAAAAGAAACTCGTTTACACCGGAAAGACCAAAAATGTCTATGCACTCGAGAACGGCAACTATCTGCTCAAATTCAAGGACGACGCCACAGGCAAGGACGGCGTATTTGATCCCGGCATGAATGAAGTAGGTCTCACCATAGAAGGTGTCGGAGACGTGAACCTGCGCATGTCGATCTACTTCTTCGAAAAGATCAATGCTGCCGGAATACGCACGCATTATATCAGCGCCGACCTAAATGAAACGACGATGGAAGTCCTTCCCGCCAAGGTCTTCGGTCACGGACTTGAGGTGATCTGCCGCTACAAGGCAGTCGGCTCCTTCTTCCGCCGCTACGGAGAATACATAGAAGAAGGTGCGGATCTCCCCGCTTATGTTGAGATGACCTTCAAGAACGACGAAAAAGGTGACCCTCTCGTCACAAAAGACGGGCTCATCGTTCTCGGCGTGATGACAGATGAACAGTATGAAGATATAAAGGCCATGACTCAGCAGATCACAGCCATAGTCGCTGATGAGATGAAGGCGCGCGGAATGGAACTTTATGACATCAAATTCGAATACGGTTATGATGCCGACGGAAAGGTCATGCTCATTGATGAGATCGCATCCGGCAACATGCGCGTTTACAAGAACGGCGAGTACGTCGATCCGATGACTCTCTCCGAGCTCTTCTTTGCATAATGGGCGGTTTCTTCGGGGCGGTATCACACCGCGACGTTGTGCTCGACGTCTTCTTCGGCACAGACTATCACAGTCATCTCGGCACCCGCAACGCAGGTCTGGCAGTCTGGAGCGAGGAAAAAGGATGGGTCCGTGAGATCCATTCCATCTCCAACACTCCCTTCCGCACCCGCTTTGAGAATGACCTCAGGGACATGGTCGGAAATATCGGTATAGGCTGCATCAGTGATTCAGATCCTCAGCCTCTGCTGGTCCGTTCTCATCTGGGGCTTTACGCAATAACCACTGTGGGTCAGATCAACAATGCCGAGGCACTGGTAGAAAAGTATTTCTCGGAACACGGTCATCAGTTCATGGCCATGGGTTCCGGCAAGGTCAACACCACTGAACTCGTCGCTGCGCTTATAAATGAAGGCGAGAGTTTTCAGGACGGCATACGCCATGCGCAGGATGTCATAGACGGTTCCATGTCGATACTTCTCATGACCAGTGACGGATCGCTTATCGCCGGCCGCGACAGGCGCGGCCGTCTGCCCATCCTGGTCGGAAGAGACATAGAAGGATGCTGTGTCTCCTTCGAGAGTTTCGCATATCAGAAACTGGGATATCACACCGCGTATGAACTGGGTCCTGCTGAGATCCTCAAAGTAACTGCTGACGGATGGGAAGTCCTGTCTCCCGCCGGAAACGAGATGAAGATCTGCGCATTCCTGTGGACATATTACGGATACCCGAACTCCAACTATGAAGGAGTCAATGTTGAGGTAATGCGCAACCGCAACGGCGAGATCATGGCACGTGAAGAGATCAGTAACGGCACCATGCCTGACGTCGATTTCGTGGCCGGAGTCCCTGATTCAGGCGTGCCTCACTCGATCGGATACTCAAACTACAGCCACAAACCTCTTGCGAGGCCCTTCGTAAAATACACTCCGACCTGGCCCCGCTCGTTCATGCCGCAGGAGCAGCAGATGAGAGATCAGGTCGCCAAGATGAAGATGATCCCCGTGCCCGAGCTGATCGAGGGAAAGAAACTTCTGTTCGTGGACGATTCCATCGTACGCGGGACTCAGCTCCAGAGCACAGTCGAATTCCTGTATGAATCAGGAGCTTCCGAGGTGCACATGAGGTCCGCCTGTCCTCCTATCATGTATGCCTGCAAATATCTCAACTTCTCCAGGAACAACTCCGACATGGACCTTCTGGCTCGTCGAATGATCAGTTCCATCGAAGGCGAGGAAGGCGAAAAGCATCTTGACGAGTATTCGGATCCCAAGACAGAGCGCGGACAGTGTCTGCTGAAGACCATCTGCGAAAAGCTTGGCTTTGACTCCCTCGGTTACCAGTCCCTCGACGGTCTGCTGGAAGCAATCGGAATCGACAGGGACAAGATATGTACCTACTGCTGGAACGGAAAGGAATAACCATGATCAAGAACTCACATTCCGAATCATACGCAGCTGCCGGCGTCGACATCGAGGCCGGATACGAAGGTGTCCGTCTCATGAAGGAACATGTGCAGCGGACCTATATACCCGGTGTAGTCTCAGATATCGGAGGTTTCGGAGGCACTTTCATTCCCCAGATAAAAGGGATGACCGAGCCGGTCCTGGTCTCGGGCACTGACGGTGTCGGTACGAAGCTGCGCATCGCGCAGCTCATCGACAAAAACGATACGATCGGTATCGACTGTGTCGCAATGTGCGTCAACGACATTATATGCGTCGGTGCTAAACCCATCTTCTTTCTGGATTACATTGCCATAGGAAAGAATGACGCACAGAAGGTCGCCACCATCGTAAAGGGCGTCGCGGACGGATGTGTCCAGGCAGGATGCGCTTTGATAGGCGGCGAGACAGCTGAACACCCCGGCGTCATGCAGCCTGATGACTATGATATAGCCGGATTCTCTGTAGGTCTCGCCGACCGTCCCAAGTTGCTGGATGCCTCAAAAGTCGAGGAGGGCGATGTGATCATCGCGCTTCCGTCCAGCGGAGTTCATTCCAACGGCTTCTCCCTGGTCAGAAAGGTCTTCGATGTAGAGAATGCGGATCTCTCGCAATACGTTCCGGAACTCGGAGCGTCTCTGGGTGAAGCTCTACTTACGCCGACTTACATCTACGTGGATCCTGTCCTTGCTGCCATAGAGGCAGGCGGCGTCCACGGCATCAGCAATATAACCGGAGGCGGATTCTATGAGAATATACCCCGCTCGATCCCGGATGACCTGTGTGCAGTGATAAGGAAGGGCTCCGTGCGTATCCTTCCGGTCTTTGATCTCATACAGAAGACCGGTAACATTCCCGAGAGAGATATGTTCAACACATTCAATATGGGCGTCGGCATGACACTTATCGTTTCCCCCGTCACAGCTGACCGCATACTTGAGACTCTTAGAGAGCACGGTTCCGATGCCTATATCATCGGAGAGATAGGAAAGGGAGACGAAGGTCTCCGCATGGTTTGAGAGCTTCCGCATATGCGGAAGCTTTTCCGTACATTACGGATCCTGTAAGGAGTATGTTTCAATGGATAAGATAAGGATCGCCGTACTGGTCTCCGGAGGCGGCACGAACCTGCAGGCCCTCATTGACGCTCAGAAGAGCGGTATCCTCAGCAGCGGAGAGATCGTTCTGGTGGTTTCCAACGTTAAAAACGCCTATGCTCTCGAAAGAGCGGCAAACAACGGCATAGAATCTGTCACTCTCACCAGAAAAGCTTGCGGAGGACAGGACGGCTTTGAAACTGCACTCATGCATGAACTTGACAGCCGCGGGATAGAATTCATCATCCTTGCGGGCTTCCTCAGCATACTGACAAAGCGCTTCACGGATCACTATCCATACAGGATAATCAATATACACCCCGCACTGATACCTTCCTTCTGCGGTGAAGGATTCTACGGACTCCGAGTACATGAAGCTGCGCTGGAATACGGGGTAAAAGTCACCGGAGCCACGGTACACTATGTGAATGAGATCCCTGACGGCGGGCAGATAATCCTTCAGGAGCCGGTGCGCATCGAAGAAGGTGACACGCCTGAAGTGCTTCAGCTCCGTGTCATGGAACAGGCCGAGTGGAAGATACTTCCCCGTGCTGCCGAGATCGTATGTCAGAAACTTCAGAAAGAGAAAGAATCAAACTGCAACTAAACTGTTCGGAGGAATGATAATGAAACTTCTGGTCGTAGGCGGCGGTGGCCGTGAGCACACGATCATAAAGAAACTCAAAGAGAATCCGGAAGTTACGGAGATATTTGCGCTGCCGGGAAACGGAGGCATCGCAGCCGACGCGACCTGCGTTGACATCGCTGCCAGCGATATAGACGGCATCCGCGATTTTGCCAAAGACAACGGGATAGATTATGCCGTTGTCGCACCGGATGATCCCCTTGTACTGGGTTGTGTGGACGCGCTCGAAGACGCAGGCATCCCCTGCTTCGGGCCAAGAGCAAACGCCGCCATAATAGAGGGCAGCAAGGTATTCTCCAAGGAGCTCATGAAAAAATACGGAATTCCGACAGCCCGCTACGAGAGCTTCGACGACATGAACGCCGCTTTGGATTATGCATCGGAAGCCCCTCTGCCCACCGTGATTAAAGCCGACGGGCTTGCCCTGGGAAAAGGAGTCATCATCGCCCAGACCCACGAGGAAGCAAGACAGGCAATAACCGATATGATGCAGGGAGGCAAGTTCGGTCACAGCGGAGACAGAGTCGTTATCGAGGAGTTTCTGGAAGGTCCGGAAGTATCGGTGCTTGCATTCACAGACGGCAAGGCGATGGTTCCGATGATATCATCCATGGACCACAAGAGAGCACATGACCATGATGAAGGTCTCAATACCGGGGGCATGGGAACGGTAGCTCCTAACCCATACTACACAAAGGAAATTGCGGATCGCTGCATGCGTGAGATATTCATCCCTACGATGAACGCCATGAACGCCGAGGGAAGGACCTTCAAGGGATGTCTTTACTTCGGGCTCATGATCACTAAAGACGGTCCAAAGGTCATCGAATACAACTGCCGTTTCGGAGATCCAGAGACACAGGTGGTGCTGCCGCTGCTTGAGACTGACCTCCTAACGGTCATGAGAGCAGTGACGGAAGATCGCCTTTCCGATCTGGATGTCAGTTTCAGCGACAGGCATTCATGCTGCGTGATACTCGCCTCAGAAGGCTATCCCGAACATTATGAGAAAGGATTCCCTCTAGATATCCCTGAAGACGTAAGAGACAGCGTATATGTTGCAGGTGCCGCAATAAAAGACGGGCGGCTGGTCACGAACGGCGGACGTGTCGTCGGATGCACTGCCGTTGCCGATACGCTTCCTGATGCGATCAAAGGTGCATATGAGATCGCTGATAAAGTCCGCTTTGAGAACAGATACTGTCGCCGCGACATCGGTGCAAGAGCCCTGGCGGCATATAAGGAGTAAATATGGTTTATCGTATCTATGTTGAAAAAAGGCCGGGGCTGGATAATGAAGCCCGTTCCCTGCTTAATGACGCGCGAACCCTTCTCGGTGTGCACTCCCTTGAGAACGTAAGACTGCTTAACCGTTACGACTGTGAAGGTATCGACAGAGATCTCTTCGACTACTCGGTCAGGACAGTTTTTTCCGAGCCTCAGCTGGACATCACATATGACCAGCCTGACTTAGCGGGAGCCACTGTGTTCGCTGTGGAGTATCTTCCCGGCCAGTTCGATCAGAGAGCCGATTCCGCAGCCCAGTGCATACAGATCCTTTCACAGGGAGAACGCCCGCTGGTGCGGTCTGCCAGGATATACGCGCTTTACGGTAAGGTATCGGAAAACGAGCTCGCCGAGATCAAGAAGTATGTCATCAACCCTGTGGAAGCCAGAGAGGCATCAATGGATATGCCTGATACCCTGGCTATGCAGTATGATATCCCGACCGGTGTGGAAACACTGATCGGGTTCAATTCGCTGGACCGTGCTCAGCTGGAGGCGCTTGTCTCTGACTACGGTCTCGCGATGGACGCGGATGACGTGGAGTTCTGCCAGAATTACTTCCGCGAAGAAGGACGGGAACCCACCATTACCGAGCTCCGGGTCCTGGACACCTACTGGTCGGATCACTGCAGACACACTACGTTCAATACAGTCATAGACAGCGTACGCTTCGAAGACGAGCTTCTTCAGAAGACCTATGAGGATTATCTCAGTACACGCAGGGATCTCGGCCGCACGAAGCCGATATGTCTGATGGATATCGCCACACTGGCAGTGAGATATCTGAAGGCTGAGGGCAAACTTGAAAAGCTGGACGAAAGCGAAGAGATCAACGCCTGCACCGTCAAGATGACCGTCGACGTAGACGGAAATCCTGAGCCTTGGCTTCTCCTCTTCAAGAACGAGACCCATAACCATCCGACTGAGATAGAGCCTTTCGGCGGAGCTGCGACATGCATTGGCGGCGCTATACGGGATCCCCTTTCCGGCCGCGCATACGTATACGGAGCCATGAGGATCACCGGTGCCGCAGACCCGACAGTACCGGTCAGCGAGACTCTTCCCGGAAAGCTTCCTCAGCATAAACTTGTAACTACGGCAGCCGCGGGTTATTCATCCTACGGTAATCAGATCGGTCTCGCCACGGGCATAGTGGATGAACTGTATCACCCCGGATATGCTGCCAAGCACATGGAGATAGGTGCTGTCATAGCGGCCGCTCCCGCTGAGAATGTCCGCCGTGAACGTCCTGAAGCCGGTGATGTGGTAATACTTCTAGGAGGCAGCACCGGACGTGACGGTATAGGAGGCGCCACCGGCTCATCCAAAGCTCATAACACTCACTCCGTAGAGACATGCGGTGCCGAGGTACAGAAGGGCAATGCTCCTGAAGAGCGCAAGCTCCAGCGTCTGTTCCGCAATCCGGAAGCTACACGTCTCATCAAAAGATGCAATGACTTCGGTGCCGGCGGCGTTTCGGTCGCCATAGGCGAACTTGCCGACGGACTCGATATAGATCTCAATAAAGTGCCCCGTAAATACGAGGGCCTGGACGGCACGGAACTTGCCATCAGTGAATCCCAGGAACGCATGGCTGTCGTGGTCGAAAAGAAGGATGCCGAAACGTTCCTTGCACTTGCAGACAGCGAGAATCTGCAGGCCGTCCCGGTAGCCGTTGTAACAGAAGAGCCCCGTCTGAGGATGCGCTGGAACGGCGTTACCATTGTTGATATCAGCCGCGCTTTCCTTGATACCAATGGCGCGAGCAAACACATCGACGTCGAAGTCAAAGCTCCTGAGAGATTTGATAATACGGTGTCCGGTAATTTCGCAGACAGCATACGCGCTACGGTATCCGACCTGAACTGCTGTTCAAGGCGCGGTCTTTCAGAGCGTTTCGACTCCACTATCGGCGCCGGTACAGTGCTTATGCCGTTCGGCGGAAAGAATCAGCTGACGCCAATTCAGGCGATGGTACAGAAGATCTCGGTTGAACAGAAGCACACTGATGACTGTTCGCTCATGTCCTGGGGATACAATCCATATATCATGGAAAAGAGCCCTTATCACGGTGCATATCTCTCTGTGGTAGAGTCAATATGCAAGCTGATAGCCACCGGTTCCGATTTCAGGGATGTGTACCTGACTTTCCAGGAATACTTTGAGCATCTCGGCAAGGATCCGAAGCGCTGGGGCAAACCTATGGCAGCACTCCTCGGTGCCTTCCGCGCACAGAAAGAGTTCGGTGTCGGAGCCATAGGAGGCAAGGACTCAATGAGCGGAAGCTTCGAGGATCTCGATGTCCCTCCCACGCTGGTCTCCTTCGCAGTATCGACGGAAAAGACAGACAACATTATTTCGCCGGAGTTCAAGAGCGCTGGACACAGGGTCTGGCGTCTTGCACCCGAAGCCGGTCCTGACGGTCTGCCGGACGCTGGTTCCCTGCTCGGACTCTTTGAGACAGTCACATCGCTGCAGCGCGAAGGAAAAGCGTTCTCATGTTACACCCCCGGAATGGGCGGCATTGCTGAAGCAGTATACAAGATGTGCATAGGAAACGGTTTCTCGTTCCGGTTCAGCAACAACCTGTCAGTTCAGTCGCTCTTCGGGTATGATTACGGCTCTTTCCTGATAGAATCCGATGAAGAGATCCCGGCTGCGGAACTCATCGGCACCGTAACTGATGACGGCATGTTCTCTCTGAACGGTGAATCCGTAAGCATGGAAGAACTGCTTACCCTGTATGAAGGGAAACTTGAACCTGTATACACCTGCAACATTCCTGACATGGATGAAAAACCGGATACATATTCCTTCCATGCCTCATCCTATCCCGTGCCTCATATCAAGAACGTCAGGCCAAGGGTTCTGATCCCCGCTTTCCCCGGAACAAACTGTGAGATGGACAGCGCAAAAGCTGTCAGGGATGCCGGCGCGGAACCTGAGGTGTTCATAATAAACAACCTTTCATCGGAAGGCATCGCGCGAAGCGTTGACCGGTTTGCGGAAAAACTCAGAGACTCGCAGATGATCTTCATTCCCGGAGGGTTCTCCGGCGGAGACGAACCGGACGGTTCCGCCAAATTCATCACTGCTTTCTTCCGCGCAGCCGCCGTCAAAGAAGGCGTTACGGATCTCCTTGAGAATCGTGACGGCCTCATCTGCGGCATCTGCAACGGATTCCAGGCTCTCATAAAGCTTGGCCTGGTTCCTTTCGGAAAGATAATTGATACCGATGAGAAGTGCCCGACGCTGACTTTCAACCGCATTGGACGTCACCAGTCACGCATAGTGCGCACCCGCGTAGCTTCCAATAAATCGCCCTGGCTTGCCCTGACCGAGGTCGGCGACATCTACAGCGTTCCGATATCTCACGGAGAAGGGCGTTTCCTGGCAGACGAGGATCTTATAAGGCGCCTCGCAGATAACGGCCAGATCGCGACACAGTACGTTGATCTGGAAGGTCTGGCGAGCGCTGATGTACACTTCAACCCCAACGGCTCTGCCGCCGGAATTGAAGGCATCACATCTCCTGACGGGCGTGTTTTCGGAAAAATGGGACATGCCGAGCGTATCGGCAGCGGACTATACCGCAATGTTCCGGGCAATTACGACATACGCATGTTTGAAGCTGCTGTAAAATACTTCAGCTGAACAAGTCACTTGTATCAGCAAAAGAGAGGGAGAAACGGAAATCCGTTTCTCCCTCTCTTTATCATCTTGGTTTTTAGTCTTTAGGAGTTAGCAGTATGCCAAGTATCAGGCAGACTATGCACAGGCATAACGCCGCAACAGTGTTCTTTTTGTCCTGCTTTTTAATGATTCTGAAAAGAAGCATGCCAACAAATACGACTGTGCCCATTCCGCCGAATGTGCCCAGCAGCGGTCCAAGAGTCCTAAATATCTCAGTCATTTCAGATTCCTCATTTGAAAGGCTATCGTGATCAGCGTCAAGTCCTGCCTGATCTTTTTTGATTATATCACAACATACTGAACATCGTAACACTGCAGTTGCTTCTCATCCTGAGAAACAATTTCTGCAAATAGTCCCAAAAATGCTCCTTTGCTGCCCGAACAGGTGTTAGAATTATAGAAAGATACCGAAAAGAAAACCTTATCGGAAAGGAATCGATAAATGTCGGAAAAGATCATGATGAGCGGCAACGAAGCCATTGCCCGCGGAGTATGGGAAGCCGGCGTGCATGTAGCTGCGGCTTATCCCGGTACGCCAAGCACAGAGATCCTTGAAAACATCGGTGCCCTGTACAAGGATGACATCTACTGCGAGTGGTCTGTCAATGAGAAAGTTGCTTTTGAAGTCGCTTCCGGGGCATCCATAGGCGGAGCCAGGGCTTTCTGCGCTTTCAAGCATGTCGGAATGAACGTGGCCACTGACCCCATATTCTCGATGGGATACGCTGGAGTCAACGGCGGTCTCGTGTTCGTTACAGCCGATGACCCTGGCTGCTGGTCCTCCCAGAATGAACAGGACAACCGCTGGTACGCACCTCACACGAAGATAGCTATGCTGGAGCCCTCAGACTCACAGGAATGTCTTGACTTCGTGAAAGCTGCGTATGAGCTGTCCGAGAGATTCGATACTCCTGTGATGATCCGTGTCACTACACGCGTCTGCCACTCCAAGAGCCTTGTGCGTCTCGGAGACAGAAAAGACGTGAAAGTCAGAAAATATAAAAGTGTTCCCGGCAAATTTGCTCTCCTTCCGGCGACAGCGATAGCCAGGCATCCCATCCGCGAACAGCTGCTCAGAGACATGGCAGAGTACGGAAACGACTGTTCTTTCAACAGAACAGAGGGAAAGAAAGATGCCAAGATCGGCGTCATCTCCTCAGGCATCTCATACCAGCACGCCAGAGAAGCATTCGGTGATGATGCCGCTTTCCTTAAACTAGGTCTCACTTACCCTTTCCCGGAAAAGCTGGTAAAGGAATTCTGCAGCAGACATGAGACACTTTATGTCATAGAAGAGAATGATCCGTATCTTGAGATGCACATAAAATCACTTGGCTTTACGGAGATCCACGGCAAGGATCAGATCCCCGAATGCGGAGAACTCAATGCCGCAGTACTCAGAAGAGCCCTTTTCAGTGAGGAACCGGGCAAAACATATCATGTAGAAGCCAAAGCTCCTGCCAGACCTCCCACGATGTGCGCAGGTTGTCCCCACAGAGGTTTCTTCCTCGCACTGTCCGGGGTTCTTGACCGGGTAGTACCGGCCGGCGACATAGGCTGTTACGGGCTCGGATCCCAGCCTCCGTTCAACGGATTCGGCTTCTCTCTGTGCATGGGAGCGGGTTTCTCAACTCTGGTAGGTCTGTCAAAAGCGCTGGAGAAGCAGGGTGATCCCAGAAAAGCCATAGGTATGCTGGGTGACTCAACATTCTTCCATTCAGGGATCACCTCACTTATAGATATCGTGTCCTCCGAGTCCAATGTCATCGCCTGCATACTGGACAACTCCATCACTGCAATGACAGGCCATCAGGAGAATCCCGGAACTGCCAGGAACCTCATGGGAGAGCCTTCTCCCGTTGTAGACATAGTTGCTCTGGTGAAAGCCTGCGGCATAGATGACGATCATCTGCGTGTTGTCGACCCCGTTGATCTGAAAGCTATCCGCTCTGCTCTCAGCGACGCTATCGCCGCAAAAGGTCCTTTCGTGATAGTCACAAAGCGTCCCTGTGTCCTTATCAAGGAAGTCGCAAAGGCAAACGGTACCAGACATGCAGTCATAGATCCAGGGATGTGCATCGGATGCGGGATGTGCATGAAAGTCGCCTGCCCCGCTATTGCATTCAAGGACGGCAGATCCGTCATCAATGACGGTTCCGGCTGCACCGGCTGCGGACTCTGCACCCAGGTATGTCCCGTCGGGGCCATCAGCATCGTGGAGGAATGAGAAATGACTAAGAGCATACTGCTTATAGGTGTAGGCGGTCAGGGAACGATCCTGATCTCCAGAATACTGTCCTCAGGATTTGCCGAGATGGGCTTTGACGTCAAGATGAGCGAGATACACGGAATGTCACAGCGCGGAGGATCAGTCACCACCATGATCAGATACGGTGACGAAGTACATTCACCGAACTTCGGCGACGCGGAAGCGGACGTGATCATTTCCTTCGAGAAATCTGAAGCAGTGCGTGCACTGCCCCAGCTGAAGAAAGGCGGCACAGTAATCACCGACGATTATGAGATATTCTCTGTCCCTGTGCTGACAGGGGCCAGCGAGTATCCGTTCGACGCGCTGGATCAGCTCAGAGCTGAAGTACCGAACACCATAGTGATAGAGGCCTATAGAGCCGCTGAAAAGCTGGGGAACAGCAGATGTCAGAATATCGTGCTGCTTGGCAAACTGGTCAACACAATGGGCTGGGATGAACATGTGGACTGGAAGGCTCTGGTGGCCGCCAATGTTCCTCCAAGAACTGTGGATATCAACCTCAGAGCATATGAACTCGGATACAACATGTGACGGAGATACAGACCATGTATAAACACTTTGAAGAGATCGCCGAAGCAGCCAGAAGCCTCCCTGTCAGAGGCAGAATAGCTGTAGCCGGAGCTGCTGACAAAGCAGTTCTGACTTCCGTTCTTGAAGCCCGGGACAAAGGTGTAGCTGATCCGGTACTGGTTGGAGAGACCGGTGACATCTCGTCTCTTTTGAGGCGGATCGGAAAGGATCCCGGAGATTTTGAGATAGTTCAGGCTTCCAGAGGAGAGGAAGGCTGCAAGGCTGTAGAACTCGTCAGAAACGGAGATGCCTCTGTGCTGATGAAAGGCATGATAGAGACCAGCGAACTGCTGAGACCAGTGGTCAACAGAGAGACAGGTCTGCGAACCGGCTCGGTCATGAGCCACGTAGGCTTTTTTGACAGAGTACCCGGTACAGACCACTTCATCATCCAGACAGACGGCGGCATGCTGCTGTACCCTGATCTGGAAGAGAAAAAAGCCATCATCGAAAACGCTGTCAGTGCACTGCATGCCATTGGAAACGACTGTCCTAAGGTCGCAGTCCTGAGTGCAGTGGAAACAGTCAACCCAAAGATGACCGAGACGGTAGACGCTGCAGTGCTCAAACAGATGAACCTAAGCGGCGAGATAACCGGCTGCATTATTGAAGGTCCCATAAGCTATGATCTGGCCATGAGCAGGGAGATAGCGGAAATAAAGCATTATGACTGTCCTTACTGCGGAGACTTTGACATCCTTGTCGTACCCACCATCGCTGCCGGAAACCTTATCGGAAAGTGCTGGACCGTGACCTGCGGCGCCCTCCTCGGAGGAATAGTCGTAGGAGCAAAGGCGCCCATAGTTCTGACCTCAAGGGGATCTTCCGCACAGGAGAAGTTCTATTCCATAGCCGTGGCAGCACTGGTAGCCGGAGGAGGTAAGCAATGAGCAGGATACTGGTCATCAACCCCGGAAGCAAGAGCACCAAGATCGCCATGTATGAAGACCACACCCAGCTCTGGCAGCAGGATATAGAGCATGACGCAGAGGAGATCAATCGCTATGCCACGATCTACTCACAGCTTGAAATGAGAGCAGACGCGGTGGAAGGCGCTCTCCGTCAGCACAATGAGAAGCTTGAGGACCTTGCCTGCATCATGTCCAGGGGAGGACTTCTGCCGCCTCTTCCTTCCGGCGCATATGAAGTCAATGAAAAGATGCTTGACGTGCTGGAACACCGTCCCATCAATCATCACGCCAGCAATCTCGGCGCAGCCATAGCATACAGGCTTGCGGTACCTCTCGGGATAAAGGCATACATATATGATCCCGTTACAGTAGACGAGATGATAGAGATCGCAAGGATCACAGGCATAAAACAGATCAGAAGACACGGACAGGGTCATAACCTCAATATGAGGGCTGCGGCTCTGAAATACTGCAAAGACAACGGGCTTGATTACTATTCCCTGAACCTCATCGCGGTGCAGCTGGGAGGAGGGATCACGCTCACGCTTCACTCAAAAGGCCGGATCATAGACATGGTGTCGGATGACGAGGGCCCCTTCTCTTCCGAGCGCTGCGGGCTGATCCCGGGATATAAGCTTGTCAAATATGCATACCTGGAGGACCGAAACTACACTTCCATGATGAAACTGATGCAGCGGCAGGCAGGACTCATCTCACTCTTAGGAGAAGGCGATGTGAGAAAGGTCGAGGAACGGGTAAAAAACGGCGATGAGGATGCCAGGCTTGCTTACGAGGCGATGGCCCTGGGCGTGGCCAAAGGCATAGCCAACCTGTCTGTCGTCGTTGACGGCAATGTGGACCAGATAATACTTACGGGCGGCATAGCTCATTCGGAGTATTTCACCGGTATGATCGAGCAGAGAGTGAAGTTTATTGCCCCCGTATACATCATTCCAGGCGAGAATGAGATGCAGGCCCTCGCAGACGGTGCCTGCAGGGTGCTTTGCGGTGAAGAGACTGCAAAGGAATATGAGGAGCCTGCTGACCGGCCCTTCTGAGAGATATCTGCCACAACTGAAATCTGAATACTAAAAAGAGACCGTTCCTCAAGTGATATGTACCCCCATTCTTGGACAAAACCAAGAATGGGGGTATTCATATGAGATACAGTAACGAATTCAAACTACAGTGCATCGAG
>CACYBC010000138.1 GCA_902772615.1 uncultured Ruminococcus sp. | reverse complement strand
TCCAGCCTGCACCAGAAACCCATGAGGATCCCGCCGGTTATTCCCCAGGGCTGGCTCTTGTAATACCTTATGTCCTTTATCCGAAGACCGGTCTCCTCCATGACTTCCCTGGCGACTGTCTGCTCAACAGTCTCTCCCACCTCGCAGAAACCGGCTACCAGAGCGGAAGGGGCTCCCTCCCTGGAAGCATATCTCGTCAGGAGGATCCTGTCGCCGTCGGTCACCGCTACGATGACAGCCGGTGCGATCACAGGGTATACCCTGTTTCCGCATTCCGGACATTCCATCATCCTCTCATCGGAGGATTGCTTCATCAATGAGCCGCATCTTCCGCAGTATCTCTCGGCATCGTACCACGCACAGATGTGCCTTGCCGTCACCAGAGCGAATGCCGCTTCCCTGGGCTCTGTCGTGCGGAACACCTGCGGCGTTTCGAACGCAAATCCCTCCGGCGCTGTCTCTTCCTGCGCGTCGCAGAAGAAAAAGGATCTTCCGTCCAGTGAGAACAGGTATATGAAAGGACTTTCCCTGCATGACACCTGACTGTATTCGGGAAAGGTTATGCTGTTTCCTTCCCGTCTCAGGAGTATCTTTCCGTTCCTGTAGAATATGACCGCGCTGCCGTCCTGCGGCACGGCGTCCTTTATATATGTACTGTTCAGGCAGCTCGTGCCCAGGTCCTGTATCATCCGTATCACCTGCAGTCCGGGCTTCAGTCTTCTCCCGGGTATTCCGTTTCAGTGTAAAATCTACGATAATAATAATATTATAATCCTTATTTTAACGGGCGGGAAATCGGATATGAGATCACAGAGCTTCCGGATCAGGGCCGGCAACTTCATACTGAGAGCGGAGCACGCCCTACGCCGCCTTTTGCCAATGAGGCGAATGAACGCCGCATCAGCCGAGAGGAACTACTCATTCAACAACGGCAGGGATATACGTTCGCGGACGGTCAACGACCAGTCGGACGGGAAGAATACCGGCGTGGCGCTGCTCAGGCTCGGAAACACCGTCATGAAGGAATCGGGCTGCGAGGTGATAGCTGCTTACAATGCCCTGCTTCTGATGGGCAGACCGGTGTCCTTTGCAGACACCGCCAGGCTGTTCGAGGAAAAAGGATGCCTTATGCGCTTTCCGTTTGTGAAGTACGGCACGCTCGGCGTAAACCCCTATGACATAGGCAGTGTAATGGAGTCCTGCGGCATCGCCTGCAGCCATGCCGAACCCGAGCAGATGTGCAGCGACGGTCTCTACATCATCTCATACTGGAACAGTCCAAAACTCAGGGACGGTCTGCATACCATAACGGTCCGCACCACCGACGGCATATGCTGCACCTACAACTACACCATGCGGGGGCCTTCCGGATCCGTGATGCCCGCTTCCGATTTCCTTGAGACCTTCAGCGCAGGCTATATCACCGGTTACAGACTTGAATGATATCGATCAGGAGGAGAAGACAATGTCCGCAAACGTAAAGAAACTCACCATACTGCACTCCAACGACATGCACGGAGATTTCCTTCCGCAGACGGTCAACGGCAAGAGGACCGGCGGGCTCGCTATGCTCTCCGATTATGTCACCAGGACCAGAAAGGAAGAGGAGAACGTCCTGTATGCCATAGCCGGAGACATGTTCCGCGGCTCCATCATCGATTCCGAGTACATGGGACTTTCCACCATCGATCTGGTGAACCTCCTGATGCCAGACGTCGCCACCATAGGCAACCATGAGGTGGACTACGGTCTGGCTCACCTTCTCTTCCTTGAGAAATGCGCAAGGTTCCCCATAATAAACGCGAATCTCTTCGTGACGCTCAATAATACCCGCCTGTTCCAGCCATACATCAACATAAAGATCGGCGGCATGAAGATCATGTTCATAGGAATCCTGACCCAGGAAGTCCTGGCTACTGCCAGATCCGAGAAGGTCATAGGGACCTTCGTGGACATCGAGGAAGCCGCAAAGGAGATAGGCATCATCTGCGACAACTACCGCACCACTGACACCGACATGACTGTCCTCCTGTCCCACATTGGCATAGAACAGGACCGCAGGCTCGCGGAACTGCTGGACCCGGAATGGGGAGTCAACTTCATCTTAGGGGGCCACTCCCACACATTCATGGATGCTCCGGAAGTCATAAACGGAGTCCCTATAGTCCAGGCAGGCACCGGAACTGACATAATAGGGAAACTCGACATAGAGTTCGACAAGGACGATCAGGTCATAAAGGATTATAAGTGGGAATGTGTCCCGATCAATGAGGACACCTGCACGCCCGATCCCGTCATGGCTGAAATGATCGGAAGATACCAGTCGGTCACCGACGCAAAGTACAAGAGGGTCATCACGAGGCTTGCAAGGAAGCTCACCCATCCCTCAAGGGAACAGGAGACGGAGCTCGGCAACCTCTACGCCGACATGATGCAGGACGAGTCCAGTTTCGACATCATGATGTTCGGCTCCGGAGCCATCCGCAAGAAGGAACTGGGTCCGCTGGTCGAATACCAGGACATGGTGGAGAACACTCCGTTTGACGATGTGGTCTGGATGTTCGAGGTGACCGGCGATCAGTTCAGGAAGATGGTGCTGCACATACTCAGAGACGACGCTTGGCTCGGTGAGACGGAGTTCTATCAGTTCTCCAGAGGCGTCAGGATCAAATACCGCAAGAGCACTCACTCCCTCGAGGAACTGAAGTTCAACGATGAGCACATCACCGCAGAGACCAGACTCAAGATCGGCATACAGAACTACCATTACAAGAACTTCGACGAGTTCCTCGGCATCCCCCTCGAGGAGGTAAAGACAAACAGAAAACCCAGAGTCGTAGCCACCTCCGTCAACAATATCGTCGAGGAATATCTGGCGACACATCAGGGTCTGGATGCCCAGGTGGAGGGACGACTCGAGATACTGGACTGAGATAAACGAAACAGCCGGAACCGCATGGTTCCGGCTTTCTTTTTTTGTCATGTCGCTATACTGTTTGTATAATCACGTATTACTATTCGTAATCAGAGTTCCTCCGGCTGATCCGGATCCGGATCTGTGCGTACGGAACACATGTACTCATAGTACGGCGTGAGGAACAGCATCCCCTGTCTGATCCTTTCACCGAATCCGCTTCCCAGGATCGC
>CACYBC010000137.1 GCA_902772615.1 uncultured Ruminococcus sp. | reverse complement strand
TATCAAGGAGGTGCTCGCAAAGATGAGCGAAATCACAAACAACGAATTTAACTTTGAAACTGAACTGGAGGAGTCGCTGAAGCCGGTGCATCGCGGGCAGAGGGTCGAGGGAACTGTCATTGAGATCAGACCTACCGAAGTCGTTGTCGATATCGGCCGCAAACACACAGGATTTGTACCTTCCGACGAAGTTACAGAAGATGCTTCCGCGGCAGTGGAAGACGTGCTTAAGGTCGGAGAAAGATATACGTTTCTCGTAACAAAGGTTCAGGACCTTGAAGGTGTCGTCACTCTTTCCCGCAAGAGAGTCGAGAACGAGACAGGAATGAAGGAAGTTCTTGCCGCGTTCGAAAGCGGTGAAGTGCTTGATGCCTACATCACAGAGGTCGTCAGCAAGGGCCTTGTCGCCAACTACAAAGGCGCCAGAGTATTCATCCCCGGCAGCCAGGCGACACTGCGCAGAGGAGAGCCGTTCGATCAGCTTCTCCATACCCATCAGAACATCCGTATCATAGAGGCTGACAGAGAACGCCGCCGCGTGATCGGATCCATCCGTTCTGTCCTCGAAGAAGAGAACAGCAAGAAGAAGGAAGAGTTCTTCCAGACAGTCGAAGTCGGAAAAGTCTATCAGGGAAAGGTCAAGTCCCTGACAAACTATGGTGCATTCATTGACCTCGGCGGTGTGGACGGAATGGTCCATGTTTCCGAGATGAGCTGGAAGCGCATCCACAATCCGTCCGAAGTATTCAGTGTCGGTGACGATGTTGAAGTATTCGTAAAGGATTTCGACGTGGAAAAGGGAAGGATCTCCCTCGGCTACCGCCGCGAAGAGGACAACCCCTGGAACCTCATCCATACATATGAGATCGGTTCCGAGTTCACGGCTCCTGTCGTCTCCATCACGAAGTTCGGCGTGTTCGTAAGGATACTCCCCGAGCTCGACGGACTTGTACACCTCTCCGAGATGTCTGTTGATCACGTAGATGATCCCGGCAAGCTCGTGAAGGTCGGCGACGAAGTCAAGGTCCGCCTCATCGGCATAGATGACGAGCGCAAGCGCATCTCTCTGTCGATGCTCGCAGAAGGCGAGAAGGAAGCGGCCCGCGAAGCAGCAAGGGCAGCAAAGGCAGCCCAGCAGGCTGATGAGAAGGAAGCCCAGCCGGAAGAGCCCGCAGCAGAAGAGGCACCCGCACCTGCAGAGGAGCCCGCAGCTGTTGAAGAGCCGGCGGAAGAATAACAGAAGATCATCAACGGTGACCGGTGCAGCAAAACTGCATCGGTCATTTTAAACGGCAGACATCAGGGAGAGAGACCGCAATGACGGAAAGGTTTTTATTCGGAACATCTTCAAGAGGAGAAAGGATAGACGCGCTGCGGCTGACCGATACCAGGGGAAACAGCGCAGTGATCATAGAATACGGCGCCGCCGTTCAGAGCCTGATCATAAACGGTCCGCAGGGACCTGTTGACACTGTGCTCGGATATGACACCGTGGAAGGATATGAAAACGGCACCTGCTATTACGGTACATCCGTGGGCAGAGTCGCGAACAGGATCAGCAACGCGTCGATAACGGTAGACGGGGTCACTTACAGCCTTACCAGAAACGAGAACGGCAACTGCCATCACGGCGGTACGCTGGGCATGCACGATGTGAAATGGGAAGGTTCCTTTGATGGAGAAACAGCGGTGTTCCGCTATCACTCGCCCGACGGCGAAGAAGGATTTCCCGGGAACATGGATACCGAGATAAGATACAGGCTGGACAACGGAGCGCTGCATATCGTGTTCCGGGCAGTGGTCGACAAGCCCTGTCCTGTCAATCTGACGAACCACTGCTATTTCAATCTGGCAGGCAGCGGGACGATTCTGGATCATGACATGAAGATCGATGCGGACAGGTTCGTTGAGACCGGCCCCGGGAACATTCCCACAGGAAGACTTCTGGAAGTTGACGGGACCGCGTTCGACTTCAGAGGCATGAAGCAGGTGGGCAGAGACATCGGAGCAGATCATCCGCAGCTCATCGCAGCCAGAGGTTATGATCACAACTACTGCCTGAACGGAAACGGATTCAGGGAAGTGGCCTCGCTGGAATGCCGCAGGAGCGGACTCGGGATGAGGCTGATCACCGATATGCCCGGAGCACAGGTCTATTCCGGCAATTTCATAACGGAGGAGACCGGCAAGGGCGGGATCATGTACGGAAAGAACTCCGGCATAGCGCTGGAGACACAGTATTATCCCGATTCTCCGAACAGGCCGGAGTTCATGGACATAACGCTGAGACCCGGCGATGTGTTCAGCAGCGAGACCGTCTACAGCTTCTATACGCTGTGAGCGACGATATGTATAATACGCAGAGAGTAATACAGACAGTAAACGGCGTATCTTATGAGATCGCCGTGACCAGAAAGAAAGTCAAGAGGATGACTTTGCGGATCGACAGGCAGGGAAAGCCCTGCCTGTCTGTTCCGGAGCACGTCACCCGTGAACAGATAGAGGATTTCCTGCGTTCCTGCAGCGGCTGGATCGCAGAGCACTCAGGCTGCAGGACGTTCTTCTCCCTTCCGGAGAGGCTGAGAGATGCAGATGAAGTGATGATCCTCGGAGAGAAAAGAAGGATATCCATAGTGCGGGGGGCTAAAGCGTCTCTGTCATTGAGGGATGAGATCCCCGTGCTGTCGGTCAGGGATCCGGAGGATCCGGCCGGGGCAGCTGCGGCGTATGAGAAGACGCTGAAGGAACTTGCTCTTGATGTTTTCAGAAAGAGACTCGAACTGTATGCCGATGTGATACCGGAGAGATACGGGCTCCCCGAGATCAGAGTAAGAAAGATGACATCCAGATGGGGGAGCGCCAGCCGGAAGACCGGAGAGATACATCTCAGTCTTTACCTGATAAAGGCTCCGCTCGACTGTATCGATTCGGTCGTGCTGCATGAGGCAGTGCATTTTACTTATATGGATCATTCGGAGAAGTTTTATGAGAAGCTTCTGGCGAGGATGCCGGATTACAGACAACGGAGCAGAAAGCTGAAGGAATATGCCGGACACTGAACAGAAAAGAAAAGAAGCACAGGACAGAGCTGAGGAACTGCGAAGGGAGATAGAGCGCAGTTATCCCCGGTCTGCGGCTGACAGGATCATAGCAGGTCTTTCATCAGGAAGGTCCGGTTCCTTCCGCATAAACCGCCTGAAGACGGATGCAGGGTCCGTCGCAGGCAGGCTCGGGGAGATCGGAGTCGCGTATAAAAGGACCGGATGGTTCGAAGACGCGTTCGTAATTGATCCCCCGAACGAAAAGAAAGTCAGGGAGGATCCGATGTATGAGCGCGGAGAGATCTATATGCAGAACCTTTCCGCGATGATCCCGCCTCTCATGACGCAGATCTCACAGGGGCAGGACGTTCTGGATATGTGCGCCGCGCCGGGAGGTAAGACTACCCAGATCGTCTCGCTCAGCGGCGGGCTTGTCAGCGTAACTGCCTGCGAGAAGGACAGGATAAGAGCGGAGAGGCTCAGATACAACCTCTCAAGGCAGGGCTGCACGGGGGTGAGCGTGCTGCAGACAGACGCAAGGAAACTTGATGACTTTCTGAGATTTGACCGCATATTCCTGGACGCGCCATGTTCCGGCAGCGGCACGGTATTGCTGGATGACCCTGATACATACAGGGCGTTCTCGCTTAAGCTGGTGCATAATTCCGCGAAGCTCCAGCTGCAGCTGCTGAGAAAAGGGCTGGCGATGCTGAAAAGGGGCGGAGTGCTGGTATATTCCACATGTTCCGTGATTCCCGAAGAGAATGAGGATGTCGTCAGGGCTGCGCTTAAGGACGGGGGGACCGAACTGATCAGTCCGCCGGAGATCCTCAGAGAGATACCTACCATTGAATGCCCCTTGAGGGAAGCGCTGCTGGTGTGTCCGGGAGAGGATCACGAGGGATTCTTTGCCGTGATGTTCAGAAAAAAGTGATGCGGACCATACACAGGCCGCCGCGGGTGTAGAAACGGGCGGTTAAATGAGTATAATTAGCAGAGGATGCGGATCCGCAGGACCGCAGAATAAAGATAAAGGAACAGAACAATGGCTGAAGAAAAGACCGCTTCTGTAAGGACGCCCTGGAAGAAGAACCTGGGGAACGTGCCTTTCCATCTGGAATATCCGCAGTGCACGCTTTTTGAGGCAGTGAAGGAGACTGCCGATAAATATCCCGACAACGACGCTTTCATCTTCATGGGGAAGCACACAAGCTACAGGAAGATGATCAGAGAGATCGAGAGATGCGCCAAAGCCCTCAGGACTATAGGCGTAAGGGAAGGAGACTGCGTTACCATAGCGCTTCCGAACTGCCCGCAGGGCATCTACATGTTCTATGCAGTAAACCTGGTCGGAGCTGTGGCAAACATGATCCACCCCCTGTCCGCAGAGAAGGAGATAGAGTTCTATCTCAATTTCTCCAACAGCGTGACGGTGGTGACACTGGATCAGTTTTACAGCAAGTTCGAGTCGATAAGAAAGAACACGCCGAGCGTTGTCAACATAATCATTGCTTCCATCAAGGATGAGCTCTCAGTGCCGCTCATGGCTGGCTATATGCTGACCGAGGGAAGGAAGATCAGGAAGATCCCGGAGGACGCACCGGTCATCCGCTGGAATGAATTCATGAGACTCAGCAGAGTCTGCTTCTATAACTACGCGGTAAAGAGAAAGGCTGACGATCCCGCAGCCATACTGTATTCGGGCGGAACCACAGGTACGACGAAGGGCATCGTGCTCACTAACTACAACTTCAACGCGCTGGGAAAACAGGTCATGGCGACCAACCCCATATACCGCATAGGGGACAGGATGCTGGCGGCGATGCCCATATTCCACGGCTTCGGGCTGGGCGTGTGCATACATACCATGCTGGAAGGCGGCGGATGCTGTGTGCTGGTTCCGAGATTTACCGCCAAGTCCTACGCAAAGGACATAGTCAAGTACAGATGCAACTTCATCGCGGGCGTTCCCACGCTATACGAAGCGCTGCTCAGACTGGACAGCCTGGACAAGGCTGATCTCAGCAGCCTCAAGGGAGTGTTCTCCGGAGGAGACTCCCTGTCTGTGGAACTCAAAAAGAAGTTCGACAAGTTCCTGTATGACCATCATGCCACAGTACAGATACGCGAAGGATACGGAACGACCGAGACGGTCACGGCCTGCTGCCTGACTCCGATACATATGACAAAGGAGGGCAGCATCGGACTGCCGTTCCCCGATACATACATCAAGATTGTCAAGCCCGGCACCGATGAGGAGCTTCCGTACGGGGAAGAGGGAGAGATCCTGCTCGCCGGTCCCACCGTCATGAAGGAGTACCTGAACAACCCTGAGGAGACAGCGCAGACGCTGCGGAAACATGCCGACGGAATGACCTGGGTGTATACCGGGGACCTCGGATACATGGACGATGACGGATTCATTTTCTTCCGCGGGCGCGCGAAGAGGATGATCGTCACATCCGGATACAACGTATACCCTGCCCAGATCGAGAATATCCTGGACGCGCACGAGAAGATCCACATGAGTTGTGTCATCGGAGTGCCGGACGACTACAGGATGCATGCGGTCAAGGCGTTCGTGATGCTCAAGGAAGGCGTTCCGAAGACCGATGAGACCAGAGAAGAGATCAGGGAATACTGCCGTAAGCACATAGCAAGATATGCGGTGCCGCGCGAGATAGAGTTCCGAGATGATCTCCCGAAAACCCTTGTTGGCAAGGTCGCATACAGGGTCCTGGAAGAGGAAGAGGAAGCGAAGTACCAGAGGAACAAGGATGCGACATCTCTGCTCCCGGAGGGCGACAGCCGCAAGAAATAAAAGACAGTACAATAAAAGACCGGCTGCACCGTTGAAGGTGCAGCCGGCCGTCGTTTAAGCGGATATCATCTGTTTGCCCTGCGGTAGATGTCCAGGGCGTCCTCGTAACCTATTTCCGCGAAGGAGCCCCAGCGGGCAGTTCCTCCGTTGGTCACATCCTGCGCCAGCCTGACGACTCTCTCATCCGGAAGGACTCCGAACTGCGTCTGGGAGAAGCAGACAGGAACTCCGATGGAGGAGAAGAACGCGTCCACGGCATCAATGGCCTTGTCGGGATCGTCGGAATCGATGCCGAACACGCGGCGTCCGAGCTCGCAGAATCTGGCAGGGTCAGTGTCTTTGTAGTGGCGCGCCCAGGAACCGAACAGAGCGGACAGGGAGGCGCCGTGGGCGATGTCGAAGTCGGCTGACAGCCTGTGTCCCAGTCTGTGGACATCAAGTCCCTTGTGGCCGCCGAGCCCCGTGAGGTCGTTGTGGGAGACTTCACTGGCCCAGAAGATCTCGCTGGCGGCATCGTAGTTGCTGCGTTCGTTCAGCAGCACGGGGGTGAACTTTACTACGGTCCTCATGACCGCGCAGGCGAACTCGTCAGTGAGATAGTTGCCCTGCAGATCCGAGAAGAAACGCTCCATGGTGTGCATCAGGATGTCCGCGCACCCGCATCCGACCTGGTAGTCAGGAAGAGTGAACAGGAACTCCGGATCTATGAGAGCGAATATCGGGCGATTGAGTTCGGTGTTGTAGCCGTTCTTCTGCTTCGTCTCCTCATTGGTGATGACGGAAGAGGCGGAAAGTTCGCTTCCGGCTGCGGCAATGGTGGGTATGGCTGCGACTCCGATAGCTTTTTCTGCTTTTCTGACCCCGCTCCAGAAATCCCATACATCATACTCCGGGTTTGCAGCGCCGATGGAGATCATCTTTGCGGTGTCGATGACGCTTCCGCCGCCGAAACCCAGGATCAGATCTGGGCAGAATTCCTTTGCAAGCTCCAGACCTTCTCTCGCCTTGGAGAGCAGCGGATTTGCCTTGACGCCGGAAAGTTCTGCAAAAGCGATGCCGGCGGATTCCAGTTCCGAGCATACTCTGTCGAATGCCCCGGACTTCTTTACGCTGGAACCTCCGGTGACGATGAACACGCGTTTTCTTCCGTATTTTTTAACATACTCCGAGATGTGCATCTCAGCGTCGGGACCGAAGCAGACATCCGTGGGCGAATGGAATGTGAACTGATGCATTTTTGTACCTTCCTATCTGAGTTGTATTGATGGCAGTGTGCGTATAAATGACCTGGGTATGTTCCCCGAAGCGGGATCATACACCTTGAGCACCTTTGAGAGAAGTTCCTGCTCGGAACAGATCGTGAACGGATCAATCCCCGCTGTTTTAGCGGCATGCTCGAGCGCGCCGAGGAAGATGTCGTAATAGTCACCCTTTGAAGCCTTCACGCGGGAAGCAAGAGCAGGCAGTATCTTTTCGTTTATCGTCCTGTCCGGGACGGGGGAGCCTGTGGAAGAGAAGTACTCCCGGGTGAAGCGGACCAGCATCGTATATGCCTCTTCCTCGGTCATCTTCCTGTCGATGTAGTAATTGACTCCGCTGAGGCCGTACATCATCTTCTTTGCGTCGTAGTAGCCCAGTTTCAGGTTCCTTGCGGACAGCTCCGGATCGAACTGCATCAGCTTGCCTATATCGGCCACCGGCTTTACGGTGTGGACACTGACGTCCGGGAAGTCGTATTTCTGGATAGGACCTATCGAGTTCAGTTCGATGGCGATGATGTCCCTGTATCCGTTGTCGATCAGAGGCGTGACTGGCAGTCTGTTGGCGAT
>CACYBC010000136.1 GCA_902772615.1 uncultured Ruminococcus sp. | reverse complement strand
CTGCTGGAGGCAGCAGCATCCTGCTGCGCAGAGATAATCATAAAGGTTATCCTCGCGATGGGCTGTGAGATCACTGCTGAGATAGCAAACTGCATCTATGTAGGACTTGCGACTGATACCGGATGCTTCCGGTACAGCAATACGACAGCGGACAACCATCTGCTTGCCGCAAGACTCGTATCGCTGGGAGTCGATATTGCGAAATTCAATGAGGAGATCTTCGGGCAGAAATCCAGAGCCAGAGTGGAGATAGAGAGAAGAGCGCTGGCGGGAATGGAATTCACGTCAGGCGGAAAGATCTGTATCATCACGATCACCAGAAGCATGCTTGAAGAGACTAAATGCATAGAAAGCGATATCGAAGGGATCGCTACTATACCGAAGGCGATCGAAGGGGTGGAAGCCGGGATCACTCTGCGTGAGCAGGAGAACGGAAACTGGAAGATCTCCCTGAGGACGGCTTCTCTGGATGCCTCGGAGATATGCTCTATCTTCGGCGGCGGCGGCCATCTGAGAGCTGCCGGATGCGAGTGTTCAGGCACGCCTTTCGAGATCAAGGTCGCACTGGTGGCGGCAATCAATAAAAGACTTGGACTCTGATGGACGGAATTATTATTCTTGATAAACCTAAAGGCATCACATCGTTTCAGGCGGCAAGGATAGTGAGCAGGGCTTTCGGCAGGGAGAAGACCGGTCATGCCGGGACTCTGGACCCGATGGCTACAGGTGTCCTTCCTGTAATGGTGGGGAGAGCGACGAAGCTCCTGCAGTTCCTTCCGGAAACGGGAAAAGAGTATGAAGCAGAAGCGCTGTTCGGCATACGCACTGACACTGCGGATGCGGACGGCGCTGTTCTTGAGAACGGCGGAAAGATACCCTCTGAAGAGGAATTCAGAAAAGCTCTGCTTGAGATGACCGGGACATATCTGCAGACTCCGCCCATGTACAGCGCTGTAAAAAAAGGCGGAGTCCCTCTATATGAACTGGCCAGAAAAGGGCAGACCGTCGAGAGGACCCCCAGAGAGGTAAGCATATTTGATTCAGAACTGATCTCCTTTTCGGAGAACAGAGCGGTGTTTCGGATCTCATGTTCTGCCGGTACCTATGTCAGGGCATTTGCGGAGGATGTTGCCGCGAGGTGCGGTACCGTTTGCTATCTGACGGCGCTGCGCAGGATATCGGCCTGCGGATTCGGCATAGAGACGGCGGTGACTGAAACTGAGCTGAAAAGTGCCGCAGAGGCGGGACGGGCATCGGAGCTGCTGATCTCGCCGGGGAAATTGTTCAGGGATCTTCCGGAGGTGACATTGAGCGGGGATCTTCAGAGGCTGTTCCTGAACGGATTTGATTTTCCGGTATCCAGAACAGGACGCGGATTTCTCCGGGGCACCAGGGTAAGAGTCGATGGTTCCGGGGACATGATCGGACTGGCAGATGTCACTGATGGCGGAATGCTTCACAAACTGTGGCAGAACCAGACTGTTAACTGAGGAGTTGTTGAATTGATCGAGACTGCTAAAATAGAACCGCTTAATGTCAAGACAGCTGTAGCAATCGGGTATTTTGACGGAGTGCACAAAGGCCATCAGATGATCCTGGGAACAGCGGTCGACCATGCGAAACAGATGGAGCTTCATCCGGCGGTCTTTACCTTCGATATGCACAGCAGGAGAGCGGAGGGGAAGGGGACGAAGGATCTGATCACAGCCAGAGACAAGAAGAGGCTGATCGCGGAAAACGGAATAGAACTGTTCGTTTCACCTTCTTTTGAGAGCTTCTGCGGACTGAGCGGCAGAGATTTTGTAGATAAGGTGCTCAGCAGGAAGTGCCTGAATGCAGCTGTCGTTGTCTGCGGAGAGGACTTCAGATTCGGCAAGGACAGGCAGTGCGGTGTCAGCGAGCTGAAGAGGTACTGCGGTCCGTACGGGATACAGGTGTTTGCTCAGGAAGCACTTGTCATTAACGGAGAGCGTGTGTCATCGTCCAGGATAAAGGCAGAGCTTCAGAAGGGAGAAATAGAGACAGTCAATGAACTTCTCGGATATCATTATTCGGTATCCGGGAAAGTGATCCACGGAAACCACAAGGCGCGTGAACTGGGTTTCCCGACAGCGAACATACCGTTTCCTGAGGAATGCATACTCCCGCGGAAGGGAGTATATATTTCCGAAGTAAGCATAAACGGAGATATCTTCAGAGGCATCACGAATATCGGGACCAGGCCGACTCTGACGGAGGACAGTCAGCCTGTGGTAGAGACGCATGTCATCGGCATTTCCCGGGACCTGTATGAAGCGGATATAACAGTCAGGCTTCTGAGTTTTGTCAGGCCTGAGATGAGATTTGCGTCTGTCGGCGAACTGACGCAGGCGGTCCGGCAGGATATCGAGCAGGCAAGGGACTACAAAGCCGGATCCCGGATGACGTGATCGGACATGGCAGAGCACGTGAACAAGCCGTCAATTCTTTAGAAAATAACTGTTGATTAGCTTAAAAAGCATATGATATAATAGTCAGCGCTCTCTAAAAAAAGGGCGTGTACCTTGACCCGGAAACATGGCGGATCCCCGACAGGGTTCTCCTGATACCTGTTTCTTAGTCACGGCGTATGATAGAGAAAGGAGAAGTAAAATGCTTAAGGACAAAAAGGAAGTCATCGAGTTCGCTCGCCTCACAGAATCGGACACCGGTTCACCCGAGGTTCAGGTAGCTCTTCTGACCAACCGTATCAACCATCTTAACGAGCACCTTAAACAGCATCCGCAGGATAAGCACAGCTACCGCGGACTGCTCAAGATGGTAGGACGTCGTCGTAATCTTCTCGCATACTTGCAGAGAAAAGACGTTGAGCGTTACCGTGCGATCGTCGCGAAGCTCGGACTTCGTAAATAATCACGTACGAAAAAGGCAGATGCGTCTTACGTATCTGCCTTTCTCAAATAAGATCAAAACAAACACACCGTATGGGTTTTGCAATGACTCGAGCGCTCTTTGCGTAAAGAACGCCGGATTCGCTGCGAAACCGTACGGAAAAACAAACAGTTACGGAGGTAGTAGCAATTATGTTTGAGAACTATCGCGTGTTCGAAACAGAGATAGCAGGCCGCACTTTCAGAGTGGAATCAGGCAAGCTCGCTCTGCTGGCGAACGCAGCAGTCATGTGCAGCTATGGGGACACCAGAGTCCTCTGCACAGTTACTATGAGCCCGAAACCCAGAGAGGGGATCGATTATTTCCCGCTTTCTGTGGATTATGAGGAAAAGCTCTATTCAGTGGGAAAGATCCCCGGCAGCTTCCTGAGAAGAGAAGGAAGAGCCAGTGAGAAGGCCACTCTCGCTTCGAGAGTCGTAGACCGTCCGCTGCGCCCCCTGTTCCCCAAGGATATGAGAAATGACGTCGCGGTCGTTATGACAGTCATGTCTGTCGATCCCGACTGTTCACCGGAGATAACAGGCCTTATCGGTTCATCCATCGCGATCGCGATCTCCGATGTCCCGTGGAACGGACCGGTCGCAGGCGTATCTGTCGGCCTCGTTGACGGAGAGATCGTCATCAATCCGACTCATGAACAGAACCAGAATAACGACCTGCAGCTGACCGTGGTCAGCAGCGCCAACAAGGTCGTCATGATCGAAGCCGGAGCGAATGAAGTCGACAACGAGACCATGTTCAATGCCATCGTGGCAGGCGACAAGGTCAACAAGGAGATCGTTAGCTTCATCAATTCCATAGTGGCCGAGATCGGCAAGGAGAAGATCCCCTTCGAGAGCAAGGATGTCCCTCACGATCTTTTCGAGGCAGTAAAGGATATGGCTGTCGAAAAGGTCAGGGCCGCAATGGATACCGATGATAAGCTCGTGCGCGATGCTGCCCTGCTTCCCATATACGACGAGGTGCATGCAGCATTTGACGAGCAGTATGAAGACAACACCGCCATTATCGACGATGCTCTTTATAAACTTCAGAAGTATGTAGTCCGCAGATGGCTGCTGGATGACGGCAAGAGAGTAGACGGACGCGGGATCAATGATATACGCCCGCTGGCTTCCGAGGTCGGACTTCTTCCCAGAGTGCACGGAAGCGGACTGTTCACCAGAGGACAGACACAGGTACTTACAACCTGTACTCTTGCGATGCTTGATATGGCACAGCTCCTTGACGGTCTGGACGATCAGACAGAGAAGCGCTACATGCATCATTACAACATGCCGAGTTATTCAGTCGGTGAGACGCGTCCCAGCAGAGGACCCGGCCGCAGAGAGATCGGTCACGGTGCACTTGCGGAAAGATCCCTGTTGCCCGTTATCCCCTCAAAGGAAGAGTTCCCGTATGCTATAAGGCTCGTTTCGGAGGTCCTTTCCTCCAACGGTTCCACATCTCAGGGCTCTGTCTGCGGAAGCACTCTTGCACTGATGGATGCAGGCGTTCCGATAAAAGCTCCTGTTGCTGGAATATCCTGCGGACTCATCACCGAGGATGACCGCTGGATGACCATGGTCGACATCCAGGGCGTGGAAGACTTCTTCGGCGACATGGACTTCAAGGTCGCCGGAACCAAGAAGGGTATCACATCCATACAGATGGACCTCAAGATAGACGGACTTACCTATGACATTATCAAGGAAGCCCTCGAGAAATGCGAGAAGGCGCGCTTCTACATTCTTGACGAAGTGATGCTCAAGGCTATTCCTGAACCTCGCAAGGAGCTTTCACCCTTCGCGCCGAAGCTTGAAGGAATGGTCATAGATGTCGACAAGATCGCCGAAGTGATCGGAAAGGGCGGATCTGTCATAAAGAAGATCTGCGCCGAGTGCGAAGTTGAGGTCGATGTTGAAGAAGACGGACATGTATATGTTTCCGGCAAGAACAGCGAAGGTGTCAAGAGAGCCCTCAGCATCAT
>CACYBC010000135.1 GCA_902772615.1 uncultured Ruminococcus sp. | reverse complement strand
GAGCCTGTTGCCGCAGAGGTCAACGAGCCTGAAACAGCTGAAGAGGAGCCTGTTGCCGCAGAGGTCAACGAGCCTGAAACAGCTGAAGAAGAGCCTGTTACCGCAGAGAGCAACGAGCCTGAAACAGCTGAGGAAGAGGCTGTTACCGCGGAGGTCAACAAACCTGAGACAACTGGTGCCGGGTTCAGTGACCTGGGTGCCGAAGAGATCAGAAATGACTTCGACAGCGATCTTGATGCATTCAAGCTTATAGATTCTGAAGAAGATCTGTTCGGCAATGATGGGAACGATGAAAAGCAGTCTTTCTCTGATCTGCTGGATCAGTTTACTGCACAGCTGGATCTCAGTGATCTGCTTGTGCCGTTTGGTGAAGTCGTGAGTGCTTCGGCATCCGATCTCACGGAACAGGAGAGAAGTGTTTCCGAAGCGGCTGATGATCGTGAGCCTTTGGTTTCGGATGCGGCTGTTTCATCGGCAGACTTCCAGAATGAAAGTGAGACCGTGAACGGATCGGAAGAAGATCCGCAGAGATCGGAAAATGAAGAACTGAATGCGGATGGTTTTTCCGGGAATGAAGAAACTGTTCCTGCCGATGAAAACGCAGATGCGGATGCTGGCGAGTATCCTTCCGGACACGATGATGAGGCAGCTGGCTCAGAAGTTCATTATGGGGATATCAAAGAACTGGCAGCAGTATCTGAGGAACAGACCATATCCGACGATCACGAAAAGGTAGACGAAGAAACTGCATCAAGTGACGGAGCCTTCGATTTCGATGCCGCCGTTGACGGCCTGGCCGCTGCGGTGCTCACAAATGATTCCTGGCTCTACAATGAGAACAATCTGGCACCTCTAGGAGATGAGATGCTGAAAGTAAGCGGTCTTACATCGAAGTACTATGTAAACGAGACTGATTGCAGTTATCCGTCATTTAAGGAAGTTACCATCGGATTCCCTGTCGGAAGCTGTACAGCAGTTATCAGCAGTGTGCCGTTCTGTGCATATGCATTCGTGAGAGCTCTCGCCCGTCCGGAAGAGATCGCAGAAGGAACGGTAACGATAGCGGACAGACAGCTTACCCGTGATGATATCCTGTATATAGGCTCTGACAGGCTTATCGACAAAAAAGGACGCACGATCGACTGGCTTATGGGCATGACGGGAGAGAAGAAGGAAGTTCTTCTTGAGGTACTTGAGCAGTGCGGTATGAAAGAACTCAGCGAACTGGAACTTGAGACCATCAGTTATCCCCAGAGAATGCTTGTGCTGCTGATAGCGGTATCTTACAGCACGACTCCGGTCGTACTGATCAATGACCCGCAGTTTGAGGTCGAGGAGATAGATGTTACCTCTGCCTGTGCGGTGTTTAAACTTCTCGCATCTGCAGGAAAGACAGTTATGATCTCCGGCCGTTCTCCGAGACTGCTAAGATCTGTTGCAAACAGAGTACTTGCGATCCATTACGGTAATCCTGTGTTTGCAGGCTCATATCTCAGCTTCATCGAAGAGAACCGCGCGGCTCTTGTGCTTTTCCATTCCGACAGAGCGGAAGAGATAGAGATGAAGCTGTCTGAAGATGAGAGATTCGCTGTGGTGCGTGACCGTGACATAGTCGAGATCCAGAGAGCAGACGGCAGTTCAGCTACGGAACAGGACGCGATAGATGCCGCGAAGGAAGCGGGAGTTCCGATAGAAGCTGTCAGGAGCGGAGATAAAGGCTTCGCTATTGCATATAGGGAAGTTTTTAAAGCAACACCTAAGATCTGATAAGATCAGTTTAGAGTTATAATTGTTGTTTGAGGAGGAGACAGAAGATACCGGGGCGATCCGTGTTTTTCTGTGGAATGAGATGAAGAGAAAAGATCAGTCATTCGTTGATTCCTTTCTGGGCACCGCACGGGCTTCCGGCGCAGCCTTGCCTGTGAGACTGCTGTATGCAGTGATCCTGGCGGCGGTATGCTGCTGTATCGTGCTTGCGCTTCCTGCGTTGCTGCCGTCAGCAGCGGGCAGATTGCCGGAATACCTGTTTGACTCATCTGCAGGGGCGGTATACGTCTACACCGTAGTTGCTTCAATAGTGATCATCATCAGCAGGATGATAGCCTCCAGGCTGTTTGTGTTTGATGAGATACTGTCAGGAAAATGGGAGCTTGCATACAGATGCGGAGCCGATCTCAGAACGCCATGTATCGCCAAAGCCCTGTTTGCATTCTGGGCGCCTCTCAGTACATATTGCATAGGAGCGCTGCTGTTCTGCGCAGCAGTTCGACTGATCGGGGGCAGCGGCTTCTCCGACTTTGGGCAGAATATCAAGATCCTGCTGGTCGGGCTTCTTACGATGCTGTTTGTCTTTTCAATCGAGATCATATTTGCGGCTTTCGGAGCCCAGAAGACAGCGATACCGTTCATATGCCTTCCGTTCCTTATCCTCTCCCTGGTCCTTTGGTATTGGAAAGGATTCTTCAGTATCTCAGACCCGGAAAATGTAGAGCGGGCTGCCGATGAGCTGCTTGCGGTCGGTCCTACAAGCCTGCTTATCATCGCGCCGGTTGTATTTGCTGCGGCGATCCTGGTATGCCTGAAGGTGCCTGTAAAGCGCATTGACAGATATGCCATCGAGGATCTGGATGATGACATGCTCAAGATACTTGAGTTCAGAGAGGACCAGGAGGTGTACGAGAAGACACCTGAAGGCTATGAGCTCGTATTTACCGGCAAAGAAGTCATAAAGAACCGCTGAAATAACATAACATTACAAACCCCCATTATCCGGACAAGGATAGTGGGGGTTTCTGCAATTATAGGGCAGAGAATGATCCGGTATGCTGAGAAAACAGATAGATGACGAAGACCGAAAGCGCTGTCTGCGGCATGTGCAACATGGGATCCGATCTGCTGCCTGCTGCATCCGATAGCGAAGGCGGCGAAAACAGGAAGATATAAAACAGAAGGGCAAACTCCTTCTCACTTCAGGAGTTTGTCCTTGCTGAAAACTGATTCTATGTCCTGCTCTCGGACTGAATCACGGAATTCAAGTCATTCGGATTTGCGGGAACGGATCTTGGATATCCTTCTGCCGTCAGCCTTCAAGACTGTAAAATCCAATCCGCCATATGAACAGGTCACATTCTCGCCGTCCTGGGGGATATAACCCAGAAGATCGATAACAAGGCCTCCGATCGTATCATATTCCTCATCTGCATCTTCCGGCGGTTCAAGACCTACTGCTTCGAACACATCAAGTATCTCTGCGTGGCCGTCGCTCACAACCGTACCGTCATCCAGCACCTGCAGCAGAGAATCTTCCTTGTCATATTCATCCTGAATATCTCCGACAATTGCTTCCAGGATATCTTCCATCGTGACGATACCGGAAGTCCCGCCGTATTCGTCGACTACTACGGCAAGATGGGATTTGCTCTGCCTGAAGTCGCGGAGAAGGGAATAAGCCTTGTAGGTCTCAGGAACATACAGAACGGAACGCATCACTCTCTGCAGGCTCCTGCCTTCCTGACCGGATGCCAGAAGAGGGAGGAGATCCTTTACGTGACATACCCCAAGAATGTTGTCCAGGCTGTCCCTGTAGATCGGGATGCGGCTGAAACCGGATTCGATCGCGAGATCTACAACTTCATGGATGTCGCTATCCAAAGGAACACCTACTATCTCGGTGCGGTGTGTCTCAATATCTGCGCAGTCAACATCATCAAGTTCAAAAATATTTCCGATCATTTCTTTCTGGTCACTGTCGATAACATCTTCTTCAGCAGTGTCAACCAGTTCCAGTACGTCCTCTTCCGTGATCTCGGTAAGCTCGTTCTCTGCGCCTGCAACACGAACAGCCAGTCTGGACGGGAGCATAAGTATCTGTGTGAAGGGAGCCAGGATTCTCAGAGGAATACTCAACGCAGATGAGGCAGCATAGAGTTTCTCGCTGTTGACCTGACCGATAAAGAACGGCATCATGACAAACAGTGAAAAGAACAGCAGCGACATCAGAAGAGACAGCACGATCCTTGTGGCCAGGGAGCCGGCTACATCATCCAGAAGAGAAAAAAACAGCATTGTTGAAGTCACTGACAGAAGAATGACCAGTATTATGCCGGTAACAGAACGCACTGAAACACCCAGGCCGTACCTGGATGTGTCTTCCTGTGATGATTCACGGATATCGGCTCCGGTCAGAAGTGACACAACAATGCAGAAAACTGACGAAACAATAAGCGAGACAATTCGCCAACCGTCGGGATCCATTAAAACTCCTTATTTGTAATAAAACAGTATATATTCAATATGATCGACCTGATAATTATATCCGATACCGGTATGCCTTACAACATCAACAAACAACGCAGTCTCCGGAGTGTTTTTGGCCGATGGTACTTCACACGGTATTTGCGTAATGTTAGAATAACAATAAGCGCAGTTTTTTAATACTGTATTAGAAAATTGGAGGATCCTAATGTCAAGAAACAAAAAAACAATGGACGGCAACAACGCTGCAGCGTATGTATCATATGCATACACTGAAGTGGCCGGAATCTATCCGATCACTCCGTCCAGCCCGATGGCTGACTATGTTGATCAGTGGTCAGCAGCGGGACAGAAGAACATCTTCGGCACCACAGTCAAGGTAGCCGAGATGCAGTCGGAAGCAGGAGCTTCCGGTACTGTACACGGATCTCTCGCAGCCGGTGCCCTCACGACGACATATACGGCGTCACAGGGACTGCTGCTCATGATCCCCAACATGTACAAGATAGCCGGTGAATTGCTTCCTGCTGTTTTCCATGTCTCCGCACGTGCAGTAGCATCACACGCCCTGAACATCTTCGGCGACCACTCAGACGTGATGGCCTGCCGTCAGACAGGATTTGCAATGCTCGCAGAGACGAATCCCCAGGAGGTCATGGACCTGTCTCCCGTAGCTCATCTCGCAGCTATCAAGAGCCGTGTTCCTTTCCTCAACTTCTTTGACGGATTC
>CACYBC010000134.1 GCA_902772615.1 uncultured Ruminococcus sp. | reverse complement strand
TCGTCATGTCCGTCATCCTCGGAGCCTACTGGGCAGTCGGATCCAACCTGACAGTCAAGCCCATGCAGGAGCTCACGGAAGGCGCCGGATTCGCCATCGCCCACCAGCAGATGTTCGGTATCCGCCTCGGTTACTGGCTCTCTGACAAGCTCTTCGGAGACAAGGGCGGCAAGAGGAAGGTCAAGAAGGTCGGCGACCTCGAGATGCCCGGCTTCTTCTCCATCTTCAATGAGAACATGGTCTGCACCGCCATCCTGATGACCGTATTCTTCGGCATCATCATGAGCATCATCGGAAAAGACTTCTTCGTGGCAAGCGGCGCCACAAAAGAGACCGAAGCGTTCGCGTTCTATGTGTTCAACACATGCCTGCAGTTCGCCGTTTATCTCGCGATCCTGCAGCTCGGCGTTCGCACCTTCGTCTCCGAGCTCACAGCTTCCTTCCAGGGAATCGCTGACAAGCTCCTGCCCGCTTCCGTACCCGGTGTCGACTGCGCAGTCTGCTACGGCTTCGGCGACTCCAACGCCGTGACCTTCGGATTCCTCGCAGGTCTCGCCGGACAGATCGTTGCCATCGTGACCCTGATCCTCCTCGGATCCCCCACGATCATCATCTGCGGATTCGTCCCCGTCTTCTTTGACAACGCCACCATCGGCCTCGTGGCCAATGAAAAGGGCGGTCTCAAAGCCTGCCTCGTCATCCCCTTCTGCTCCGGCCTCATCCAGGTATTCGGAGCCGCTCTCATCGCCGGCTGGGTCGGCCTCGCCGATTACGGCGGATATCTCGGAATGTTCGACTGGGATACCGTATGGCCGCTCTTCACAGTCGCGATGCGCTATCTCGGATATGTCGGTGTTGCTCTGGTCGTCATCGTCCTTCTGGCGATCCCCCAGATCGAGTACCGCATGGATCCGGAAGGCTACTTCCTGATCACCGAGGACTACGATGCATACGTAGAGCACAGGGAAAAGATGGAAGCCGAGAAGGCATGATATCTTTCCAAAATCGGGCATTAGCAATATAATGTGTGGGATGCCGGAAACGCTTCGGCATCCCGCATCTAAAAACAAGGAGATAAGTATCTATGGCAAAACTTGACAACAAGAAGCTGCTGGCCTGCTGCGCGAACGGCGCCGGCTCATCCCTCATGATGGAGAACGCCATCAAGAAGGTCATGAAGAAATATGACATCAAGCCTGCCGAGCTCCGCCACTGCTCCGTATCGGAAGGCAAGAGCGCTGCCCGCAACTACGATGTCGTCTTCTGTGCCCGCACATTCTCCAAGAACTTTGAAGAGCTCGCAGCCGCCGGAAAGACGGTCATCGCTCTCAAGAACGTCATGTCCGACAAAGAGATAGAAGCAGCCCTTCAGGAAGCAGATCTGCTGGACTGAGGTCCTCAGCTTCTCTCGAAATCATCTGAATAAAAGGTCTCCTGTGCGCTGCACAGGAGACCGGACAGATATTCAAAGACCGGAGTACACTGGGACATCAGATGCCCGGCGCATTCCGGTCTTTGAACATCATGCAGGACACAAAGCGGATAAAACGTTTGGGGACGAACATGATCAGAGCAGCGATATTCGACATAGACAACACACTCTATGACTACGACAGCGCCAATGCCGCCGCAATGACGGCAGTCGAGGACTACGCGCTGAAATATTTCGGATGGAACAGAGCGGAGACAGAGTCTCTGGTCAGGGATTCCTTCCTGCAGATGAGCAGAGAAGCGGGCAAAAAGGCAGTCATCCACAACCGGCTCATAAGATTCCAGCGCATCCTGGAACTAAAAAAACTGCCCCTGTCCCCGCACGCGCTCAGGATGTATGATATCTACTGGGACACCCTCACCGCTTCATCGGTTGTTTTCCCTGGACTTTCCGAAGTTCTCATGCAGTTAAGGGAAAAAGGGATCGTGCTGGGCATAGGCACCAACATGACATCGGTGATGCAGTTCCGCAAGCTTGAAGCCCTCGGATTACTGCCGCTGTTCGATTTCATAGTCTCCAGCGAAGAAGCCGGTTCCGAGAAGCCCGAAAGCGCCCTTTTCCTGATGTGCTGCGACAAGGCGGGTTTTTCCCCGAGTGAGTGCCTGTATGTCGGAGACAACCTGAAAAGCGACATAGGCGGCGCAGAAGCCGCCGGACTTAAGGCTGCATGGTTCTGCCCCGACAAAGCCCCCATACCGGAAGGAATGCCGGTACCCGTTGATCATCCGGGGATACAGGAAGCCGCCAAAAGCACAGTCACCTTCTCAAGTTTCAAAGAGCTGCCTGCTCTGATAGACAGGTTCCAGTGAAAGCGAGGTCCATCCAATGAAAAAAGACAAGAAGAGCGTCGATGAGCGTCAGCAGAACATCCTCAGGATGGTCCTTGAGAACGGAGAAGTGCGTTCCGAGGAGATCGCCGAGCGTTTCGGCATCTCCCTGATGACGGTCAGAAGGGATCTCAGCTATCTGGAGGAAAAAGGGCATCTTCGCAGGACGCACGGCGGAGCCGCCACCCTCGATGAGTATTACAATTCCAGAAGGTTCAATTCAGAAGTCTCCGATTGCAGGGACAGGATATCGGAGTTTGCCTCCACCTTCGTGGAGGACGGTGACACCGTCTTCATCAACGGCAGCCGCACCGCACTCAACCTGCTCAGATATGTAAAGGACAGAAACATCCAGGTCATAACCAACAACGGATGGGTCATGGGAGAGGAGTATCCCCAGAACATCTCGGTGCGCATGACCGGAGGCGACCTCAGGGGCAGGATCCTCGTGGGGGAACTCACCATGCAGAGCCTGCTCGAGGCCCAGGCAGAGAAGACATTCATCGGCTGCGCCGCCGTATACGAGGACGCCGAGTTCATGTATGACATCCCGAATGAGATAGGCATAAATGAGGTCATGATAGCAAAGACCCGCCGGCATCTTTACATACTGGCGGATCATACTAAACTTCATAAAAGGTCTGACAGGAAGACTTCATACGGAAGCTGCACCTACGACTGCGAATACACACTGATCACAGACGACCAGGCCGATCCGCAGATCATAGAACAGCTCAGGAGGAGCGGCGCCGACATCCTCATCGTCCCGACTTCCTGAAGAAGCCGCAGGACGTTATGCGAGGATGAATCTGTCGATTATCTCCGCAACGCCGCACTCATTGTTGTTGCGCTCTGTGATGTATCCCGCCGCGGCCTTGATCTCGTCCGTCGCGTTGCTCATTGCACAGCCGAGCCCTGCAGCCTCGATCATCTGCAGATCGTTGCCTGCATCTCCGGCCGATATCGTGTTCTCTCGGTCGACGCCGAGGATCTCAGCCATCTGCAGCAGGGCGTTTCCCTTGTTGAGCCCTTTGCTCACTATCTCCACGTACTGGTCGTTGGAGAAGAACGTGTCCAGCACATCATCGCCCCAGGAGGCCACCCACTGACGGAACTCCTCCAGCGGAGCGGGATCGTTCATATCTATGATGAGCATCTTGACCGGTTCCTCATCAAGCATCCTGATATCGGGGATCACCTCGTGCTCCACGATGATCTTTGAGCAGTACTGGCGAACGATGTCATCGTCGCCCGCAGGCTCCACGACGACCTTGTCGTCCCGGTATGTCTGGATGTGTATGCCCCTTTTGTTCGCTTCCGCGAACACCTTAGTCACTATCTCAAGCGGGATCGTCAACCTGTAGATCACCTTTTTCTCAAAGGAATCGTACAGTGTTCCCCCGTTGAACGCGATGATATAGCATCCTCTGGATGTCAGCCCCAGCTTTTCAGCCTGCAGTACGGCGCTGACCAGCGGTCTGCCCGTGGCTATGATAACGCTGTGACCTTGTTCCAGCATCCTGTATATAGCTTCCCTGTTGCCCTCGGGTATCTGCTTGTCATCAGTCAGCAGCGTGCCGTCGAGGTCAAGGAACAAAGCTTTCCTGTCGTTTTGCATCATACAGTTTTATACTCCCGCAGTGATAAACAGATCATTTTCATCAATGAGATTATAACATTACGGAGGCTTTCATGTCCGATTTTTCCCAGTATCTGATGTTCATTCCCGGCATAGTGATCTTCCTGGTGGAATCCGGTCAGGTCCGCGAATACCGCCGCAGAGCCCGTTTCGGGGCGACTAGGGAAGCCGAGGTCAAACTGACGAAGCATGTCACTAAGAAGGATAAGTTCGACAGACAGGTGTTCGACTATTTCGAGACCACAGTCGAATCAACCGATCCCAGGACCGGCAAGAAGGAAAGACACGTCATCAAGTCCCCTGTGGAATATCCCGTCAGGCAGAAGGTCCTTCTCTACTTCGACAGGACCTCACCCGAGCCGACTCTGACCAACGGCATCAACGAGTGGCTGTTCCACCCGTGGCTCGGAATGCTGGGCGGTGCTCTGCTCATCCTGCTCGCTCTTTTCCAGATACAGCAGAAGCAGATCGCGGCCATGGCATGCCTGTCCCTCATCCTGCTCGGCGCAGGCGCAGGTATGATATCAAATTACAT
>CACYBC010000133.1 GCA_902772615.1 uncultured Ruminococcus sp. | reverse complement strand
GGGGTACTGGACCAGGGATACTTCCCGCAGGGGATATTCCTGCCGGACAGCGGTTCCGCTTATGAAAAAGACATAATCATGCTGAAAAGCATGGGATTCAATACCATAAGAAAACACATCAAGATCGAACCGGAGAGATTCTACTTTGAGTGTGACCGTCTGGGAATGCTCGTCATCCAGGACATGGTCAACAGCGGAGAGTATTCGTTTCTCCGGGACACTGCTCTTCCTACCGTCGGGATCAGGCGCCGAAGCGACCGGAAGAAACGGACCGGAACGCGCGAGGCATTCTTCATAAGGCATATGACGGAGACTGCGGAGCATCTGCACAGTCATCCCTGTGTGATCGCCTTCACTGTTTTTAATGAGGGATGGGGACAGTTCAATGCGGATGAAGCCTATGATCTGCTGAAGGCACAGGAGCCTTCCAGACTGATAGACGCGGCATCAGGCTGGTTTGCCCAGAGCAAAAGCGATTTTGACAGCGAGCACGTATACTTCAGGACAAAGAAACTGAGACCGGGCACCAGACCGATGCTGCTCAGTGAATGCGGGGGCTTTGTCTTCGATACGGATCCGGAGAACAGGAAAGGATCGGTCTGGGGATACGGAAAGTGCACGAGCAGCGAAGAACTTACAGCCAGGATAGAGGATATGTATGAAAGGATGGTCATACCGGCTGTCGGAAGAGGCCTTTGCGGAAGCATCTATACCCAGATAAGCGACGTTGAAAACGAACTGAACGGTCTTACCACATATGACAGGACCAGGATTAAGGTCGACGCTGCAAGGATGAAGAAACTCTCCGAAGAGATCTACAGCGCACTGAATGGCTGATCTGCTGCAGAATAACAGAAAAGAGGAGGAGCCGGCTGCTCCTCCTCTTTTGTTCAGTGGATTCCGTCATGGAAAGATGGCTTCTCTCTTCAGCGGAAGGATCTCGTTCATCATCTTTTCGAAATACATATCCCACAGCGGATAGAAGTGGTTGTAACCTTCATAGCAGGTGAAGTCGACATCATAACCCATCTCCTTGAGCGTCTTGGCATCTGCTTCGACTCTCTTTCCGATGTTTCCTTCCTCGCTTCCGCAGACAAGATAGAATTTAGGAAGCTCGACGCCTTTCTCGATGTTCTCTAGCGCGAATTTTCTCATGTCATGCTTGCTGCCGGGAAGATCCTCGCCGCGCCCAAAAGTCGCTCCGACCAGAGGGAACCTCCCCGTGAACTGGCTGCTCAGTTCCTTGGCGAACTGTTCGGTGTTTACGGTGAGCCCTATTCCTCCCGAGACATCTACTGCTGCCGAATAAAGTTCAGGGTGCATGAGAGCTGTGCCGAGCGCCACGTTTCCGCCCATTGCGAATCCGGCGATGAAGTTGTTCTCTCTTCCCGGTGCAGAGGGGAAAAGGGACTGTATCACGGTCGGGAGCTCCTCGGCAAGGAATGTCTGATAATCGACGCCGTAGTTGGTGTTGACACCGAAACTGTTGGGAATGTTGGGAGTGACGAGCATGACGTTGTTTGCGTCTGCATACCTCTCTATGCTCATGTAACGGTAGGGAAGGGTGTCGTCATCGCCGCCGCCGTGGATCATGTAGATCGTCTGGAACTTCATCCCGGGTTTGTACACCGCCGGATAGTTTCCGTCGGCAGGAGCGCGGTCATTGTGCCTGGCGCCTTCTCTCATGTCATAATAGCTGAACTGCGACGTGGGGATGGTGACTATCACATCCAGCCAGAGACCGCATGCCTGGCTCCTGTAGTTGAATTTGCAGATTCCCATAGTATTATTTCCTCCTGTTTGTTATTGACTATGCAAGATATTCGAGCGTGCCGTCGGAATGACGCACGAAGCGTGAGAAGAACTCATCGTATATTAGGAACGCGACTTCGGGCGAATATGTATGCGGCCAATTGACCACTCCAGTGAAGCGCACCATCGGCACCTTGTTCTCATCCCTCCACACAGTGTGGACGAAATTGCCTGAGACATAAGTCCTTGAGTCTTCGATGTTCAGACCGTTGTGTTCGCACAGCTTCCTGACGGTGCCGTAGTTCGCATTGCCTTCCTTAAGTTCCATTCCGGTCAGGTCGAACTCTCCCATGGTGAACCAGATGTTTCTCGCGATGCCGTCATCGGGTTCGGGACGCATGTCGTGATTGCGGTCCTCCATGAATCCGACTGGAGCAAATCCTGCGAACTCCGCGGGCATATATCTCATGAGATACTGCGTCATCATTCCGCCGTTGGAGTGGCCGGTGACATAGATCCTCTCCGGGTCGATGGGATACTTTTTCTTCGTCTCCTCCAGAAGGATGCGGAAGTATTCAAGTTCATCGGGACCTGCGGGATCTGTCAGGTTGGATTCAAGACCGCAGTTCCATTGCTGAGTTGTGAAATGAGGAGGCCTCGGTCCGTCTGGCGAACCGGTGAAAGGAGTTGCGGTGGGATAGACGATGATCGCACCTCTCTGTTCGCCGACGTAATGCCAGTCGGCATTGTTGGCAAAGAATTCCCCGGAACATGTGAATCCGTGTATCGCTACGACGAGGGGATACTTCTCCTTTTTGCCGAGCTTGTAGTCGGTCGGCTCAAAAGTCCACCAGTGTCTCTTCCATCCCCCGATGACCATCTCTGTCCTGATCATGCCTAAAGCCTCTGGATCCTCCGTTTTCCTCAGATCCGAGATCGTGTAGCCTGCCCAGCGTTTATAGCCGGAAATGAACGTGACCATCTCATCGATGACATTTGCATAGCCGTAGGATTCGGCGTCTGCACATGTCCCGTGCCAGACCTCACTGCAGGCGTGATCATTCAGGAAGCTCTCGCCCGGTTTGGGCTGCTGACGGAAAACTCTGCAGAAATCGTTCCTAAGATGTTCGTCCTTTACATTGTTGGCGGTCTTGAAGTATCTGACTGTATTGGATTCATTATCGTCTATGATGACACAGGGAATGTGCACCTTTGAGCGGGGTATCTCCGGAACGCTGTCGGAAGGGCCGCTGCCAAGTCTTTCAAGGATCAGGTCGTCGAGAGCGGTGTCTCCCCAGGCTCCCCATGCCGCAAGAGTCTCGCAGTGCGTAACAGCGAAAAGCGCTGCAGGAGCAGCTCCGTCACCGAAACCGAGGCAGTAGACAGCCGGTGCATTGGACTGGAAATAGCGGTTCGATCTCATCTCGGCGAGGGCTCTTACTCCTGTCTCCAGTTCGAAGCCCGGATCGTCATTTCTCCATCCGTCCGGAGCGGGAAGAAAGAACGCAGTCATGCTGTTCTTCTCGCAGGTATCCTTCCAGTTTCCTTTTTCAAAGAAGTCTTTGGGATCTTCCTTGCCCGGAATGAATACGAGAACCATGTTCCAGGCGGATTTTTCCGTCGATGGGATATAGCAGATCATGTTCCGTACATTGTCCGCCTCGTCCCTGAACGGTGTATCGAACAGACCGATGTAGACATTGCGGTAAGGATCCATCCTGTCGGCGTCGGGATACGGCGGGGACGGAGGATCCTGAGGAAGGGGATTGGGTGCCCTGAAACGTCTTATGCCGGGATCCAGCTGCGGATGATCATAGTTCACTTTGGCTCTCCTTTTTATCTATTCTTTTTTCTTGAGTATATCATTTTGCCTCGGTAAAAAGCATTTGTCGGAAATATAAAAAAGAAGCAGGCGGTTTTGTGCCACCTGCTTTATTTTAACTGCTTTTTATTGTTCCTGGTCGGGAAGCTTGACGGCCTGGATGGTGTCGATGCGGTGTTCCTTTACGCTTACGATCCTGAAAAGATATCCCGCAGCTTCGATCTCGGGTTTCTCATCTTCTTCCGGAAGTCTTCCCAGTTTATCCGTGAGGTATCCGCCTATAGTGTCATAATCGTCGTCCGCATCGGTGATGGTGATCCCCAGTTCATCCTCTACGTCCTCGATATAGGCGGTGCCGTCCAGATCGAATACGCCTTCGGAGACTTTGCTGATCTCCTCTTCCTCGTCATCGTACTCATCTTCTATGTCGCCTACGATGGACTCGAGGATGTCTTCCATCGTCACGATGCCCGCGGTGCCGCCGTACTCATCCACAACGACAGCGAACTGGAGCTTGTTTTTTCTCATGCTCTCAAAGGCGCTCTTGATTGGCATGCTCTCGGGAACATACAGCACTTCACGCATATAGTCCCTGACATTGAAGCCTGACAGATCCGAGCCGATCAGGGGAAGCAGGTCCTTTATCAGAAGCATCCCGAGTATCTTGTCGGCGCTTCCGTCGCATACGGGGAAGCGGCTGTGTCCCTCTTCCTGAGCGATCCTGATGATCGTCTCAACAGGATCATCAATGTCTATGGTTATCAGTTCAGTCCTGTGAGTCATTACATCGCTGACCTCGGTGTCTCCGAGATCAAAGATGTTGTGTATCATCTCGCTCTCGTCCTCTTCGATGGTACCTTCTTCCTCACCGGCATCCAGCATCATCCTTATCTCTTCTTCGGTCACATCTGCATTCTGGGCATTGGAATCGATCCCTATGATCCTGAGGACCAGATTGGTGGTCACGGAAAGCAGTTTGACGAAGGGAGCAGCTATGAAGGAAAAGATCCTGAGGGGGTAAGCTGCGAAGAAACTCATCTTCTCCGGGTTGTTCATTGCGATCCTCTTGGGTACGAGCTCCCCGAAGATCAGCGTGATATACGAGAGCAGCAGAGTAATCAGTATCAGACTTCCGGAGCGGAGAGTCGACGCGGGGATCCCTGAATCTCTCAGCCAGTACACCACATATTCCGTGAAGTTGTCAGCAGCAACTGCGGATGAGAAGAATCCCGCCAGCGTGACACCGACTTGAATAGTTGACAGAAACTTGCTTTCTTCTTCTGTCAGATTAACAAGGACCTTTGCTCTCTTGTCTCCTTCTTCGGCCAGATGTCTGAGTTTAATGTCATTGAAAGTGATCACAGCGATCTCGCTCATGGCGAAGAACGCATTTACGGCGATCAGTAAAACGGTAAGCAGCAAGCTACTTAAGGGGTCGCCTTCCGGCATCTAAAAATCACACTCCTTTTTTAGGTGAAGAAATAAATAATCGTGTATCAATATATCAAAATGAATGAATACTGTCAAATTTGCCATATTTAAAAGGGCATTTTTGTGTTTTCGTACAATAAGTGCCCGCCCCGGATCCGATCAAAAAAGGAGCTGCCTTCGAAAGACAGCTCCTTTTTGATATCAATGCATCATTCAGTCGTACTTGTAAAAGCCTTCTCCGGTAGCTCTTCCGAGCTTGCCTGCATCCATGTATTTTTT
>CACYBC010000132.1 GCA_902772615.1 uncultured Ruminococcus sp. | reverse complement strand
CCAGATTTACCAGCGCGACTGCCTCGTACTCATATGAGAGCTGGCTTATCAGTCCCTCCGTCAGTCTTGCCTTCAGATAATCCTGATCGTCCGAAAGCTGCCTGTCGGAAGGAGCGAGCAGCGAAAGGAATCCGCTTGTGGCCGGCATGCCTGCAGTCGTCCCGCTGAAGCTCTTGGCGATGCCCACTGCTGAAACAAGGAACATACGCATTATCTCGAACGGATCCCCCTGACGTATAAGGCCGTTGCTGACGCCGTCAATGACCTTATCGCACAGTGCAGATCTCTTAAATACTTCTTTTATCAGTTCAAAGGAATTGACGGGAGAATCCTTGCTGAGAAGCAGATCGGAGACGAAGATGAAGCTCTCGGTCCCGGTCTCGGCGCCCGTCTTTATGTCATCCACCAGCGTGGTGAGCATACTGTGCAGAGAATCCTTTTCGGTGAATTTGGTAAGGTAAGTCGTGACCATGTCAACGAACACCTGGTTATACAGGTTATCCTTGCCGTTGAACCTCTGGGTCACCATTCCGTTGGATACTTTTGCGTTCCTTGCGATGTCTATCAGCAGCGCCCGTGAGAATCCCTTCTGCGCAAACTCAGCCAGCGCGCTGTCAAGTATCCTTCTGTTGCTCGCTAATCTCTGTTCCTCTTTCCTGTTGGCCATACCCTTTCACCTCCATATCACTAAATTTGATTTTAGCATATAAAAATGTAAAAAATAAATAGCCGGACAGACATAAAATGCTGTCCGGCCACTATTATTTTACTATTTTTTCATAAGGATACCGGCTGATTCATATGCGGTCCGTTCTGAGTGTGACAGGTGTCTGAGCATGCTCTTCTCCGCCTTGTCGGGATTCCGCTCAAGAATGGCATCGATTATCGCTATGTGCTCCGCGTTGCTGGCCTCGAATACTCCCGGCATCCCTGAGCCGTAAAGCATGAGCCGGTAGTTGTTGCTGTAGATCCTGTCCATCATCCGGATGATATATGTGTTCTCGGTACAGGACACGATATAGCTGTGCAGCTTAGTGTCCTCCTCTATAAGAGCCGAGATGTCTTTTCCCGGTTCCGAGAATACCGTTCTCATTTGCTGCATGACATCAGCGTCCGCCTTGAGGGCGGCGGATCTGGCGGCATATGGCTCCACTATCTTTCTGGCACTTATGATTCCGTTGATGAGATCCGCGGATATTCCAAGCACCATGATCCCGTGTCTTGGAAGTATCTGAACCAGTTCGTCCTGTTCCAGCATGGATGCGGCATCACGCACCGGAGTGCGGCTTATGCTCAGTTCATCCGCAATCGCCCCCACATCCAGAAAAGACATGGGCTCATACTCGCAGCGGAGTATGCGTTCCTTTATGAACTTGTATGCTATTGACTTAAGGGATTCCGACATATCAAAACCATGAAGGACACCGGTCCTTCCGACTCCTCCGAATCATTGCCGGAACGGCTGCGTTCCGGTATCAAAGCCGCTGTGCGGCGCCGCTCAGGCCTTGAGGTACCTGTCCATCCAGGACGTGATCTCTTTGAGCCTTCTGATCCTGTGCGTGGGCTTGCCGCTCCTGGAGAGCTCATGGTTCTCTCCCTTGAACAGGCAGATCCTGGTCTCAACGCCGTTGATCTTCAGAGCGGTGTAAAGCTGAAGCGCTTCCGGGAACGGGCAGCGGTAGTCTTCCGTTGAATGGATGAACAAAGTGGGTGTCTTGGCCTTGTCCCAGAACTTTATGGGAGATCTGTCCCAGAACAGCTTCATGGCTTCGTCATCAAGCGGTATGCCGTTCTCATACGTGGTGTCGAAGGCATAGTCTGAATAGAAGAAGTCTGCGTATCTGTTGGAGATGGATCTCTGGGACGCGGCGCATTTGAACCTGTCGGTATGCGTGATGATCCAGTTGGTCATGTATCCGCCGTAGGACCCGCCGGTCACTCCCAGTCTCTCGGGATCGATCTGGGGATAGAGCTCAAGCGCCTTGTCGACGAATTTCATGATGTCGCCGTAGTCAGTGGCGCCGTAATGCTCCCTGTAATCCGCGAAGGAGTTACCGTAGCTGTCGGAGCAGTGGGGATTGCAGTACAGGACGAAATATCCCTCCGACGCCCACAGCTGCATCTCATGGAAGAATACCTCGCCGTAGGCGGACTTGGGACCGCCGTGGATGTCGAGGATGCAGGGATACTTCCTGCCGGGATCGAAGTCATAGGGTTTGAGCGCCCATCCTTCCACTTCGTCGACGTTGAAGATGGTATATCTCTCGGGATCAGCCACATAGGTATCCTCGAGGATCTCAGTGTTGAGACTGGTCACAGGCACTGCTTCCCCGTTCTCCACCTTATATATTTCCTGAAGCTTCATGTCCTTCATTCCGATGATGTAAAGATCGTCTCCGATGAACACGAAGTCGTCGATGGAACCTCTGTAGGTGCAGATGGTCTCAAAATCCTTTCCGTCGAACCTAACCAGAAGGGTCCTTGCTTTCTCTGTGGTCAGGAAGTACATGTATCCGCCGCGCTCCAGCGAGGATCTGGTGGCGCCGTACTTGCAGTCGGAACCGACTGAGTTGTGGAACATCCACTCGGATTCCTTCACCAGTCTGATCTCCCCGTCAGCGAACTCATAGATGTTGGCGCCGTCTATCAGGGCTTTTACCGATGCCATGATATACAGTTTTCCGTTCAGGAAGAAGGGTCTTCTGAAATAGTATTCCCTGTCATTCTTATAGACGACCTTGAGCTCATCGGTATCCGCGTCATAGCAGTAAAGGTCGGAGTAGATGCCCTTGAAGCTGTCGAAATCGTTCGCGAGGAAATAGATCCTGTTTCCGTCGACGGCGATGGACTCGGTGTCCATGGTGGAGGGACCTATCCTCCTGATCGCGAAGGTCTCCCTGTCCAGCAGGAAGAGGTTGTCCCTGTTTCCGTTGATGAATCCCGCGCCGTTGAAGAAGAAGGGATACTCATCCAGCACGATGTAGTCCTCGTTGTCCTTGAGGTCCTGCGCATAGGCGTCCCTGTCCTCCTTTTCCATCTCGAAGAGGTCGGGGCATCTCATGTTTATGGTTCCGGTAGTGATGTAGTACCTGTCATTGAACGGCTGGATCCTTCCGATGCCGATCGGTACCGTCGCCTTCTCCGTGACGCTGCCGTCTGCGCCGAGGACGGAGATCTTCGTGGACATTCCGTCTTCTCCGGGCTCCTTGAGAAACATCACGTTGTCAAGCACATCCACGCTGATCCTTTTCCTGAAATCGAGAAGAGCCCTGTCGGCACCCGTCTCGGGATCCATGGCATGAAGTTTCTGCTTGTAGCCGTTGTTCTCCATATCCGTGTCCGTCTCGATGAACAGAAGTTCATCGCCGAATTTCTCGAGCTTGGAGAGGAATCTTACCTTAGTGAAGAAATCGATCCCAACTTTTTTCATTTTCTTTTCTCCTCCGGGATATTGAAACATTTATATGATGCTGTTTCAGAACTAAAGCCGCGCCTTCAGACTTATGTCATACCGCGCGGCTTTCTGCTTATTGATGTGATCGCTCAGCCGATGAGGTGGAAGTTCTCCTGTCTGCCGGCCAGATAGTGTACCTTGCCGCCGGTGAACAGGATGTCCGATTCAAGACCGAGCCAGAAAGGAGCTCCCCACTCAGGCAGATCGAAGCTGCAGTTGAGCTCCAGTGAATATGCCGTGTCGTCATAAAGAGGATATGTGCCGTTCCTTCCCTTTACGCCCTGCTGCTGGTCGTACAGTCCGATCGTCGGACCGGCAGCGTGGCCGTGATAGCCTATCGGGTGGGTATAAAGGCAGGGATTGAGTCCTTCCGCCTTTCCTTGCTCCAGTGACAGCGCCAGGATCTCGTTTCCGGTCCTGCCCGCGACGAGATTCTCGGCCACTATGTCCTGGAACCTGTTGACGCCTGCAAGAGCCTTTTTCAGGAAAGCCGGAGCGTCATCCTCACCGTATCTGAGGACATACGCCACCTCCTGGGTATCGGTGCACAGTCCCAGATATCTGAAGCCTACGTCGCAGTGGAGCATATCTCCCTGACGGATTATCTCCTCCCTGTCGAAGCTTCCGACACCGGGTCTGTTGATGGAGATGTCGAAGTCGAACCAGGGCTCCAGTCCGAGATCTATGCATTTCTGAAGCATGAAGTATTTGACGTCGTGGTTCGTGGTCACGCCGGGCACGACGACTCTGGATGAGAAAGCCTCGTCGATGAGCGCGTGAGCGATCTGCATGATGCCGTTGTAGGCCTCCATCTCGACGTCGGTCCTGGTCTCGAGCCAACCTACGCAGACGTCCTCAGCCGGGACTATCCTGCTCATCAGGTCGTCGTCAAAGCATTCGGTCATCTGATCGTAGAGCACCTTCGAGAGGCCGTCGGCGAAGGCGAAGTCCGGAGACATGTTGAGTCCCACCTTCTCCACTTCGTTCTCCTTCAGCAGCCTTGCGAGGCACTCGAACTGTGTCTCGGCCTTGGATGGATCCTTGCACCATATGGAGTCCTTCTGATTGATCCAGACTCCTTCATAATAGTCATCGAGCCCCACTCCGGGTCTCGTGATGGAATATCTCTTTACTTCGTCGCCTTTGAGCACGAAGAGCAGGATGGTGAGCCTTCTTGCGTTGAACATGGCCACAGGCGTCAGAGACTTGAGGACGGGATCCTCGTTGTACTCGTTGCATGCCACGACCCAGGAGTCGACTCCCGATCTCTTCATGACTTTTGGAAGCACGGTATCGAGCCTCAGCTTGAGCCATGAATCCATGACCCTCTCTCTCTCCCTGTACGGGAGGATCTTCGTCCTCAGCTCGTCAACGTGAGCGCTCTCCTTGATAAGGCGGTCGCCCTTTGAAATCATATCTTCAGTCCTCTAGTTTTGCCCACTCTCTCAGAGTGATCTCCTTGATCTCCCTGTAAGCCCTTTCGGGATCGTCATTGGTGATCTGATTGTTGAACAGCGGCGCGATCTCCATCTCCATCTTGGCCTTGTTGAGCCTCAGATGGGCGGAAGCCTCGTCGTCGTTGTATTTTTCAAGAATATGCTGCTCGAGCTCTTCCATGCTTGTGGGCACCACGAAGAAGCAGACCGCCTCGGGGATGTTGAGCTTGAGGGGACCGACGCCGGCCGCCTCGACTTCCACGAGTATGGCTTTGTCCTGCTTCAGCCAGAAATCGATCTCGGACTTCAGCGTGCCGTAGTAGTATCCGTTGAACTCGGTGTATTCGTAAAGAGCATTGTCCTTGACTGCCTTTGCGAAATACTTGTAGTCAACGAAATAATACTTCTCGCCGTCTACCTCGTTCTCCTTGCGGGGACGGGTTGTGATGGAGACCACGAATCTCAGGTCAAGGTCTTTGTCCTCGAGCAGAAGATCCCTGATAGCTCCTTTTCCGACAGAACTTGCGCCGGAAAGAACAAGAACTTTTTTTGCCATCTTTATTTACACTCCTTAACTAATCCTGTGAGCACTCTGTAAGATCTGTCAAAGGATTCCAGATTCAGTCTTTCGTCAGGTGTATGGATATGCTCCGAGATGGGACCGTATGTGACGATATCCTCCACACCCAGGGAGTTGAAGATGCCGCACTCGTTTCCTCCGTGCGCCGCCTGACACTTCAATTCTACCCCAAGTTCGTTTTGAAGCACAACAGAAAGTTTGTCCCTGAGGTCGGATTCGGGGCTGTAATTCCATCCGGGATATGCCGAGGTTATCTTTATCGTGACATTATAGACTTCCGCTAGAGTCCGCATCTTGTTCAGAAGATCGGTGATGCCGCTCGCGATCGCGCTTCTCAGAGAGTCGGTCGCCACGACGGTGTTTCCGTTCGTTCGCACTATGCCGAGATTCAGCGACGTCACCGTCAGACCTTCTATGGCCATCGAGCGGTGCTGGAACCCGTTGGGGATGAGATACAGATAGTTTATCACCCTCTCTGTGGATGCATTGGAGAATTTTACCGGCGATGTCTCGACCTGAGTTATCTCCGCTTTGAATCCCGCGTCAGAGAACTCCAGCTCGGTCGAGATGGCATCGGCAATCGGACGCAGGATCTCATTGAGTTTCTCCGAAGATGTCCTGCTGGTGAATACTATGTCGCATTCCCTCGGAATCGCATTCTCCTTGAGGCCGCCGTTTATGCTGACCAGGCTCAGATCTGCGCCGGCGATCATCATCTCCTTGAATATCCTGACCGCCAGGACATTTGCGTTTCCCTTCTCCTTGTGTATCTCTCCTCCAGAGTGTCCTCCCAGCAGTCCGCCGACAGCCAGATCGAAGGTCGGGTCGCTGTTGGGCTCACTGAGACATTCGATGGTGGATGTGGCTCTGGTGCCTCCGGCCGACGAGATGCACGTGGTGACCTCTCCGCCGCCGTCAAGGGATATCATCCTCTTGGCCGTGAAGTAATCGCTCTTCAGTTCAACTGCTCCAAGCAGTCCCAGCTCCTCCTGAACCGTGAAGCAGCACTCGAGCGGAGGGTGCGGAAGAGCGTCGTCCTCCAGGATCGCAAGAATGTACGCGACCCCGGCTCCGTCATCGGCGCCGAGAGTGGTGCCTTCCGCATTGAGCCATCCTTCCTCATCCACGTAAAGCTTCAGAGGATCCTTTTCAAAATCATGATCCGTTCCCTTGTTGGCCTCACAGACCATGTCCATGTGCGCCTGTATGAGCAGAGGAGCGCTGTTTTCATATCCCTCTGAGGGTTCCTTGTATATGACTACGTTCCAGAAGTCATCCTGCAGATACCTGAGTCCTTTCGATTTCGCGAAGGATACGATGTAGTCAGAGATCTGCTTCTCGTTTTTTGATCCGTGCGGTATCTTCGCGATCTCGTTGAAGTAGTAGCAGTAGCGTTTGTTAAGGTCGAATTCCATCAAGTTCCTCCCGAGCTGCGGCCTTGAAACAAGTGTTACATGTCAGGCTCACTCTGTTGTTGATCAAGAGTCTGAGGACAGTAAAAAAACAGCCTCTCCCGTTTGAAATATTATACTTGACTGATTTAGTCATTTAAAGTGGAAAATAGACCGCAAACTAACCAAAGATTCTCCTCTCCGAGCCGATAAAAAAGTTAAAGAAATATAAAAAGCCGACCGGGAACAGCCTTACGGCCTGTTCCCGGTCTCCTGCTGATTTCTCTGTCAACTACTCATGACTAAAGTCACGAGCTTGTACCAGCCCGGTGGTTCTCGGCTGTATGCCTCCCACTTTTGTCTTGATCATTAGACTTTATCCTGTCAGTCCATATCTGACAGACTGGCGGTACATCGTGGGGTGATTGACTGCACCCCGCCT
>CACYBC010000131.1 GCA_902772615.1 uncultured Ruminococcus sp. | reverse complement strand
ATATTCAGCGGAGAGTATAAGATAAGGGATCTGGAAGAGATATGGAATGAAAAATACAGGGAATATCTCGGTGTGAATGTGCCTAACGCCAGAGACGGCATACTGCAGGACATGCACTGGCCGTATGCTTATTTCGGATATTTCCCCACGTATCTGCTGGGCAGTGCCATAGCAGCGCAGTTTGCACACAAGCTGTTTGAAGACATAGATGTCGATTTGCTGCTCAGAGAGGACAGATACAGCGAGATAATGGATTACCTGGGAGAGCATATACACAGATACGGCGGAATATGCACGACTGACGAGATCATTGAGAAAGCGACCGGAACACAGTTTGATCCTGCTTTCTACACGGATTATCTCAAAGCAAAATACATGGATATATATAACATCTGATCCTTGATCGAAAACTGCATATAACGAAAAAAGGCTGATCAAAGATCAGCCTTTTTTGTGTATCAGATCGGAATTCAGATCACTTGCCGGAGACAGAGATCTTCTTGACAAGCACTGACGGAACGAAATAGCCATTCATCCTCAGTTCCTGATTGTTGCCTACAGCCATGATCTGAGCAAAAACATCAAATAGATTCCCTGCCACGGTTATGAGCGAGAGAGGCTCAGCGCGCTTTCCGTCTCTGACCATGTAACCCTGTGCGATCAGAGAGAAGTTTCCGGACTGGGGATTCATTCCGGCATGCAGACCGCTGATGCTTGTTATATATACGCCTTCTCCGGCCTTCTCAAACAGACCTTCTTCGGTGAGAGTGCCAGGCTTGACGAACACATTTCTCAGACCTACTCCGATCTTGCCGTCGCGGCTCTTGTATCCGTTTCCGGTGGACGCTTTTCCATCATTTGCCGCAGTGGTGAGGTTGTAAAGATAAGTCTGGAGGGTACCGTTCTTTATCAGGGTCTTGTTGCTCGTTGCGACTCCTTCGTCATCGAAGTACCGGAAGGATGCGTTCTTCTCAAGAGGCTTCTCGAAGACAGTGAGTCTCGAGGAGGCTACTTTTTCACCGAGCTTGCCGGCGAGCAGAGAACTGTTCTTCTGGACCTCTTCACTGGAGAGGTTCTGCAGGAACGCACCAAGCAGAGAAGCAAAGGCGTTGCCGGAAAACACGCATCTGTATTTCCCTGATTCACAGGGACCGGAACCGAACTGACTTACGGTATCGTTCACGAGTTTTTCTGCCGTCTCGTTGATGTCAAAGTCGTTGAGGTCGGTAATAAGGCGGAATACCATCCCTGATTTAGTTTCGCCTGTATCGTCAGTCGCGACCGCCTGGGCGAACAGCACGGCAGAGTTAGCTTTGCTGTTCAGTTTGAGTCCGTAGGAGTTCGTCAGAGTGACCGCTTCTGTGGATTCCTGATAACTGATCTCCACTTCACGGATCTTGTCGTTCCTGGACGTGACGGCGGTGTGGAATTCCTTTGCGAGACGGATCTTTTCTTCGACGGGGGTATCCTGCAGTTTTTTGCTGAATACATTCTTCCTGCGGTATTTTTCGCTGCCGCGGAAGATGATGCTCTTGTCGTCTGAGTTGGTGAGGCGGGCGTTCTGTTTGATGTGCCCGATCAGATAATCAGGAGTGGTTGAGTCTGCTTTCTCGCTGGTGGCATATCCGATCTTTCCTTCATATATGCCGCGCGCTTCTATGACTCTGGAATCGGAGATGTTATAGGAGTCGAGTTCGCCCCTGAAAAGAGAGAATGACAGGTTTCTTTCTTCCGATACATAGAGTTCGAGAGCCTCCAGACCTTCTGCCTGTGCTTTATCAAAAACCTTCTTGTAACTGATCATTTAACGGTACCTCCTCTTCCGCCGACAGTCATGTTCTGTACTCTTATGGTAGGTTCGCCCACGTCTGCGGGGATGGAACCGCTGGCGGCTCCGCACATTCCCTGTGCCCTCAGAAGGTCGTTTCCGACCATGTCGATGTTGAGGAGAACTTCCTTGCCGCTGCCGATGAGAGTGGCGCCTTTGACCGGATACTTTATCTTGCCATTCTCGACGATGTAGCCTTCATTGACCGCAAAGTTGAACTCGCCTGTGGCCGGGTTGACGCTGCCTCCGCCCATGTTCTTGGCATAGAGACCATATTCAGTATTGGCGATGATCTCTTCGGGAGTGCTTTTTCCGTTAAGGATAAATGTATTGCTCATGCGGCTGGTAGGTTCATATCTGTAGGATTCTCTTCTGCAGGCTCCGTTTCCGGGCTCGTTCATCCTGCGTCCGTTGAAACTGTCTACGAGATAGGATGTGAGAACGCCATTGGTTATCAGCATGTTGCGGGCTGTCGGATTTCCTTCGTCGTCGATGTTTCCGCTGCCCCATGCTCCTTCTATGGTGCCGTCGTCGACTGCGGATACTATATCAGAAGCTATCTTTTCACCCTTCTTGCCGGAGAATACCGAGAGTCCCTTGGAAACAGAACTGGCCTCGAGCGAATGTCCGCATGCCTCGTGGAATATGACTCCGCCGAAACCGTTACCGATGATAACGGTCATTTTGCCGGAGGGGCATTCTTTGGCCCCGAGGAGCGTCAGAGCACTCTGCGCAGCACTCCTTGCTTCCTCGTTCATATCGACTTCTTCAAGGAAGAATTCCATGCCTTTCTGGGCGCCTGGGCGATTGTGGAAGGTCTCGATGCCTCTTTCGTCTCTTGCGGTTGCCGTTACGGTGTATCTGCCCCTGGAATGGACATCGCCGAACTGTTTGCCGTTGGAATTGAAGATCTCAACGGTCTTGTAATTGTAGGCGAAGAGTATCTCGCAGCGGACTATCTTTTCATCGTATGACAGACATGCATCACTGGATTCTGCCAGCATTTTGATAAGGTCTTCTCTAGGATAATCGGAGTATTTGATACGGGGACGGTGTTTGTTGCTCTGTCTGACCTTGCTGATGCTTTCGACAGTTACAATTCTCTCGCCGTCAAACGATCCTGAAAGGTCTTCGGCGAGTTTCAGAAGACCGGTGCGGCTGATATTGTTCGTATAACCGTATACGCTTCTCAGGTCCTTGAGAAGGCGGATCCCGGCGCCTCTGGTAAGCGTGTCATTACAGGATTCGACTTTGCCGTTGTCCATCCGGATAGAGGTCTGATCGTCCTCTTCCAGATATATCTCAGCAAAGTCAGCACCTGTGGACAGAGCTACGTTGAGGACTTCAAGTGCTGTAGTTTTGGTGATCATTTGTTTAACCTCACTTTCCGAGAACTATTATATCAAAGAAAAAGCAGGCAGCGGAGAAAACGGATAAATATCTCTTTGCTGCCTGCATGTTTTTTTGACGGATCAGTCATTCATGGCCAGATACAGCTCGTTCAGTCTGATCAGGATCTCTACGTTTTTTTCCATATTGACGATCGGAACATATTCAAATCTGCTGTGTGCGTTCTCATATCCGGCGCTGAGATTCGGACAGGGGAGACCTCTCTGGGAAAGAGCTGAACCATCTGTGCCTCCCCGGAAAGGAATGCACACCGGTTTGATCCCGCAGTCAGAGATCGCTTTTTTGAGATTATCGACCATGAAAGGCACCGTATCTATAACTTCTTTCATGCTTCTGTACTGTTCAGTTATAGCTACGGCCACAGTCCCATCAGGATATCTTTTGTTCAATTCTTCGGCTATAAGGTAAAGATAGTGTTCCCTGTTTCTGAACTGCACTGCATCGTGATCTCTGATTATAAGTCTGATGGAGGTCTCTTCGCATCTGCCGCTGATCCACATCACATAGAAGAAGCCCTCTCTGCCGTCGGTGTACTGTGGTTTTTCAAAGTAAGGCAGAGATGAGATAAACTCATTGGCAACGTCTATGCTGTTGATCATTATCCCCTTTGCGGTGCCGGGGTGCACAGCCCTGCCCCTGATAGTGATATCTGCCTGAGAGGCATTGAACGTCTCATATTCATAATACCCCAGATGATCGCCGTCCAGAGTATATGCTATCCCGGATGCGAAACGGTTCAGGTCCAGATCTTTTGCAAGGCCTCCTACTTCTTCGTCGGGAGTGAATGCCAGCGCGATCGTACCGTGCCCGACCTCGGGATTGGATGTGTAGAATTCAGCCATTGTCATTATGGAGGCGATGGACGCTTTGTCATCTCCGCCGAGAAGCGTAGTCCCGTCGGTGCAGATCAGGTCTTCTCCCACATACAATCCCAGGTTGGGAAAATCTGCTCTGCGCATCCAGATATCCTTCTCTTTGTTAAGGAGTATATCGTTCCCGTCATAGTTTTCAATGACCTGAGGAATTACCGGCCCTCCGGGAGCCTCTGTTGCTGTATCCATATGCGCTACATAGCCAATAGGCATGCCGCCCTCCGTGTTTGAAGGAATAACGCCGTATACGACACAGTGTTCTTCATCCAGCCAGACATCGCTGACACCGATCGCTATGAGTTCATCCCTCAGGAGCCTGGCGAGGTCGAACTGTTTAGAAGTGGACGGGGTTTCAGCTGCTCCGCTGGCAGACTGCGTATCTATCCTTGCATATCTCAGGAACCTTTCCCGGACGGAATCATAAAAGACGCCCATTATTTCCTCCTCTTGAATGATCTGTACCATTTACAGCTGCACAACACAGAACGGATTTCCCTCAGGATCCTGAAGTACAACATAGTCTGCACCGGGCTCATAGTTCCATGGCTTCCGTACAGCGCCAAGCGAGAGGAGTCTGTCGACCTCAGCCTCACGATCTTCTGCAAAAAGATCCATATGATGTCTCCTGGCTTTTGGAGAAGTCACTTTGCTGAGAGAGAGCTGGATGCCGTCGCCGTTCCTCGGGACAAGCATTGCCCAGTCGTCAGATACTTCACCTTTCCGTACATAGTCCAGTGCAGCTGTCCAGAATCTGACGGACCTTTCAATATCCTGCACTCCCCAAACGATAGAACCGATCTTCAGCATGGCCGCGACCTCCGGTATTTTTGCTGTTATTATATCAAACGTGCGGATCCGTCGCTCAGCGGGAGAGTAAAGCATTAACTTAACAGACAACTGAAATATATATCATGTGCAACAAATCGGAGCAAACAGTATATTAATTGGACATAACGCCTAAATATTGGCATGATTATGTGTAAAAACGAGAAATAAGTAAAACAATTGTCACCAGTGTTGTTTTAATCATTCTTCGAAATTATAATCTCCTGTGGAGACGGAAAATATGTTACCTGAGTTTGGTTTAGACACGTCTCCCTTATTTTTTGTTCTAAACAAACTCGGAAAAAGATGGAGGAATCTATGAAGAAACTTCTTTCAGTACTTCTGATTCTTGTCCTTGCTCTCAGTCTTGTTGCCTGCGGCGAAAAGAAAGAAGAGGGCGATGATGGCAAGAAAGAGCAGAAGACAATGAAACTCGCCATCGTCTACACAGCACTCGGAGACTTCTGGGACATCTGTGGAAGCGGCGGTAAGAAGAGAGTCGAGGAGCTCAAGACAGAGTATCCTGACTGGACAATCGAACTTGAGTGCACAGCTTCTTCCGAGAGCGGCGTTGCAGCTCAGATCCAGGTCCTCGAGAACCTTATTTCTCTTGGATACCAGGGAATGTGCGTTGCAGCTTCCGACGCGGAAGGCATGACCCCCACCCTGAATGAGGCAGTTGATGCCGGTATCTTCGTTATCACAATGGATACCGACTGCCCCGACAGCAAGAGAGCTTGCTTCGTCGGCACACACAACGAGAACTTCGGCCGCAAGCTGGCTCAGTTCGCAGTTGACTGGCAGAAGGATTACGGCGGAGCCAAGATCATCGTCATGCACGGTGCAGTTGCTCAGCTCGGTATGATCCAGCGCCTTAAGGGCATCACCGATGTCGTCGCAGAGAACGCCGCAAGCGGCGCCGAACTGCTCGACGTTCAGTCTCCTCCCAGTGCTGACGCAGGTCAGTCCACAGAAGAGGCTATGATGCTCGCCAACCCCACCTGGAACAGTGCTCTTTGCACACACGCCGGTGGTGCTTGGGTTTCCGCTTGCTTCGAAGAGAACGGCTGGAACGATGCAGACAAGAACCATGATCATGCTGGTGTCCTTTCTGACGACACAGCACAGGTCATCAACGCCGTTAAGGACGGCTTCGCAACCTGCACCCAGGTTCAGAAGCAGGCCAACTGGGCGTACAATGGTGTCGACATCATGTTCAAGAAGATCGCTCTTGGTCAGGATCCTTCTTCTGACTTCATCGAGACCCCGACATTCTATGTCACTCTCGACAACGTCTATGATGACGACATGTATCCCACAAGGCAGTAATTCCTGAACAGAATTAACTGACCGTAAGGTTACAAGCAAAGGTGCACTGAGGAAACTCAGTGCACCTTTTTT
>CACYBC010000130.1 GCA_902772615.1 uncultured Ruminococcus sp. | reverse complement strand
GTCTGCGACCTCAACGAAAAGATCATAGAGGGCGGCATATCGGACCTCATCCTCCTGCAGGAGGCCCTGCACGAGAAGAAGATAAGCGACATCGCCGACATGATAAAGGAGAAAGGCAGCCGCGTGGTGCTCATCTGCGGCCCCTCGTCCTCCGGCAAGACCACCTTCGCAAAGAGGCTGTGCATACAGCTCAGGGTGAATGGCTTCAAAACTCTCTACATGGGCACTGACGACTACTACAAGGAGTTCCACGAGAGGGTCTACGACGAGAACGGCGACGCAGACCTGGAGTCCATCAGGGCGATAGACACCGCTTTGTTCCGAAGCCAGATCGAGTCGCTGCTTAACGGCGAAGAGGTGGACATCCCCCGCTACGACTTCTCCATACCGGGGAAGGTGTTCGGGAAGCAGATCACCAGGATAGATAAGAACACCCTTCTGGTCATAGAGGGCATCCACGCCCTCAACGAGGAGATGACCGAGAACATACCGGACAGCGAGAAGTTCAAGATCTACATCTCTCCTCTTACGCCCATCTCCATTGACCACCACAACCGCATCTCCGCCACCGACGCGAGGCTCCTGCGAAGGCTGGTCAGGGACAGCAAGTTCCGCGACAGCAGCGCGGCTCAGGTGATCCACGCCTGGCCCAAGGTGAGAGCAAGCGAGGATACAAATATATTCCCCTACAACTCCGAGGCGGACATCTTCTTCAACTCCAACTGCATCTATGAGATAGCTCTGATCAAGAAGTACGCCGAGCCGCTGCTAAAGAGAGTCAAGAGGGCCGAACCGGAATACGCGGAGGCTCAGCGCCTGCTGGACTTCCTCAAGTACTTCGACCTGCTGTATGAGGACAGCGACATAGTCAATAACTCCATAATCCGGGAGTTCATCGGAGGCTCCGTCCTCGTCAGATGAGCAGAAGCCTCTAATTAAAGGCTTCTATATCTGTAAAGCATGATCACTGTACAGCAAGACCCGCCCCGTTTTCACGGCCGGCGGGTCTGTTTTTTATGTCGTTTTTTACTCAAATTCAACGGGACGCGGCTGAGGCCTGTCCGCGGTGTCCTGCGGATATACCCTGAACTCCCTGCAGGCTATCCTCCCGGTCACTTTTCCCTGCCGGCAGAATTCCAGGATCCTTTCCGGATAGTGCCAGACCATGTCGTCGGCGGCGATCACGTCTCCTCCGGAGAATGTTGTCTTTGGCTCCGCCGCCCTTACGATCAGGGTATTGGACAGGATGCTGCAGGATATCTCCGGGAACGTCATCAGCATGGGTCTTGCCTCTTCCCCGTTCCTGCCGGTCCTTCTGACCGTCAGCTCCATGTCTCCGTCTTCTTCCTGCCTGACAGTGATGTCTATCAGGCTTCCGTCCTCCAGCATGTATTTGATGAACCAGGGAAACTCTCCTGCGATGTATTCGGAAAAGATGTTCTGCTGCATCTTCTTCCGGGTCTCTTCCAGAGCGGTCTCCGCCTGCTCACGCAGCTGCTGACCCTGTCCCATGCTCTCTGAGGCCATCCTCGCCTCCAGGAAGTATTTATAGGCTTCCCTGGGATTCTTTGCCAGTCCGACTCCCTCAGCGTAAGCCCTGCCCAGTCTCAGCGCGCTCTCCGCGAAATCGTCCGCGCTGCCGCCGAGTGAGAAGATGTCCATCGATCCATCGTATGCCGACTGTATGAGATCCCTTGCGGTCCTGGGGCTCTCCCGTCCGCCCTGTCCGTCGGAGTATATCTCCGCCATCTTCAGCTTTGCGTAGTTCACCCCTCCTGCGGCTGCGCTTACGAACATGCGGAACGCACTGTCGGCGTCCGGCCTGCCTTCTGTGTATTCTGCGTCATAGTAAAGACATCCGAGAGCGCAGGCGATGTACGGGTCGTCCCCGGTCTGCAGGATGCCGTTAAGGCGCTCCCTTGCCTGATCCGCGGTGATGCTCTCTTCATCACGGAAGATGCGCTTTCTGCTGCGGTAGAAGACATCTGCGTCCCTGATCAGTTTTTCCATATCGGAAGGCGTGATGTATACAGCCATATCTCCTCCTCATCCGTTCTTCCTGCGGCGCGCAGGAGCGTCTTTTCCCCGTCTCCGCCGCCATATCGTTCAGCATTGTGCCTGTATGTTCCACTCAGAATTGTATCACAGTCCGCCGGTCAGGCGCTCTTGCCTCCTGACACCCCGAAGAATTCCGCCTGTCCGTCCTCCCCTATGAAGCACTGCGTGCCCCAGTCGTTGTTTATCACCCCGTGCTCTCCGTAGGAGAAGAACGCGTTGTAGCAGTACACCAGCTTATCCGTGCTGTAATAGTAGGTGTAGGAGAACTTCTCCTCATCCATATGCTCGTCATCTCCCAGCACGGGTCTCTCCTGCTCGTATCTCTGCCTGAACATGTCCACCCGCTCAAGCAGACCGTTCTCGTCCGCGGTCTGCTCCAGATTCTTGTAGTAGACCCTGACGGCTTTATCGTATTCGATCTGGAATATGACGGCTTTGTTGGTGTCTATCTCCCCTACTGTATAAAGGAACTCCGCCATGCCGCCGGTCCTGAGATCGTCATAATAATGGACGAAGACCTTCCAGTTCGCGTCGACATATATCCCGAAGCGCTCCGCTATGAAGTCAGCGAAGACGTCGAGACCCATGTCCAGTCCGTAGCGTGTCTGCCTGATCTCCGGAACTTCCGGGCAGTCCAGGGATATCTCCTCGTAGGAGGGAGGCTCCGGTTCCAGCTCCACATCGGATACCGGCATGTACTGAAGCGGAAGCATCTCCTTCTCTTTTCCGGGTATGACATATTCCGGTTCCTGCTCCTCCTGCGGTCCGGGCAGCGGGAGAGATCCGGTTTCCGAAACGGCACGGCAGCCGGTGAGGCTGAATGCCAGGATCAGTGTCAGAACAACAGCGGCAAGTCTTTTCATGTCATTCTCCGTATGCCACAAGCAAAGTGACTCCCTTTCCGTCAAGATATACATAAGTGTCTCCGCCCTTCCTCATGGATGAGAAGAAGCGCACCATCCAGACATCTTCCTCATCGTCCCGGAAGTACTGGATCAGATCATAGTCCGCCGTCACTTCGGCCTTTGCCCGCTCGACGGGATGGAAGTCCTGCACCTCGTCCGTGTTGACGAATCCTTCCGTCTTTACGCTTGAGGAGGTAAGATCGATCCGGTCCATGAGCTCGCTGTAGGAGAAGGATCCGTATTCTATCATTCCCGGAAGAGTGCCGTACTCTCCGTCATGAGGATCCCTCACCGCGTCGAACTTTTCAAACTTTGACGTGTCTGCCTTCCTGACCTCGGCTATGAGCAGCCATCCGGCCATGGCGCTGTCGTACACCTCGGGATCGTTGGTCTGAACGACATGCATGCGCAGCACTCCCTCCTCAGCGGCGATGTCCGTCACTCCGAAGCGGAAGGAGCCGCTGGAGGCGGCGACATAGGCCATGAGCAGGTCGTCCTCCCGGAAGAACAGCTCGTCATATTTGGATGTTTGCTCTTCAAAGGACTGAAACTCGTTATATCCGCGGCGCAGTTCCAGCACGCCTTCGACTGTCTTTTTGTAATCTTCGAGTTCCGCTGAGGAAGTGATCCGGTACAGCGGCAGCCTTGGGCGGTCGCTGTATATGAAGAACTCCCCGTTGATGCATCTATGAGTTATGACAGGATTCTCGGTCCAGTTGACGTATGCGACTCTGTATGAATATGTGATGTCTTCTTTCGTTCCGGCTGTTCCGCCCTGCGGAATATCCGGCTCCTTGTTCTCCCGGCCGTCATCCCCGTCAAAAGGATGCTCCGGTGCCTTTGCCTTCCCGCAG
>CACYBC010000129.1 GCA_902772615.1 uncultured Ruminococcus sp. | reverse complement strand
GAGAGCTGTCTCGTCTTCGGCAGATCTCCCAGCGCTCCGAACGAATCCAGCGTGTCCAGAAGTGATGATGTCACTCCGTCCTCCGCGATCAGATCCTCCGCTGTTGTGAAGCCTCCCTTTTCGACTGCCTGGTAAATGGCTCTGGCTGCCGATTCCCCCACTCCCTTGAGCACGGAGAACGGTATGCGCAGTGAGTTGCCCTCCTTCTCGAATCTCTTCCAGTGTGATTTTCTCAGGTCCACGGGAAGCATCGAAAAGCCGCGGCATTTCATCTCCAGCAGCATCTGCAGGCTGACGAGCTCGTCCTCGTCCTTGGCGGTCCTCAGGGTGCGGTCAGCCGTGATCTTCTCCACTTCCCTGATCCTTCTGCGGATCTTGTCAGGCTTGGCAAGAATGTAATCCACATCGGTGTCGCATCCGCGGACGGTGAAGTACGCCGCATAGAAGTCCATGGGTCTGTGCAGCTTGAACCACGCCACCTTCACTGCTGAGGTGATGTAGGCTGCCGCGTGTGCCTTGGGGAACATGTATTCGATCTTGCGGCAGGAATCTATGTACCACTCGGGCACGTTGTGCTCCTTCATGACCGAGACCATGTTCTCCGGCAGCGGCGCGTGCCGCTTGTTCTTTCTGACGAACTCCATTATGTTGAACGCGTCGATCTTATCCACGCCGTACTCGATCAGCTTGAGCATGATGCCGTCCCTGGTCCCTATGACCTGGGATATGTCACACGTTCCGTTCCTGATCAGATCCTGGGCGTTTCCGGCCCACACGCCTGTTCCGTGGGAGAGTCCTGATATCTGGATGAGGTCCGCTATGCCTCTCGGCTTTGCCTCAAGCAGCAGGTTCCTCGATGTGACGGTCCCCATCTCGGGTATTCCGTAGGTACCGGTGGCGCTGCCTATCTGCTCCTCTGTGACTCCCAGAGGTTCCGGCGAGTTGAATATCTTGAAGACCTCCTGGTCGCCGGTGGGAACATCCGCGATGTTAATGCCCGAGAAGTATTCCAGATAATGGTAGACGGTCGGTATTTCATGACCGAGCTCATCAAGTTTGAGCAGCGTGTCATGCAGCGAGTTGAAATCGAAGTGCGTAGTGACGAAATCGCTCTCCGCCTTGTCCGCGGGACGCTGGACGGGAGTGAAGTCGTTGATGTCGTAGTTGTCCGGGATGACCACCATTCCGCCGGGATGCTGCCCGGTGGATCTCTTCACCCCGGTGCAGCCGAGAGAGAGCCTCCTTAGCTCCGCCTTGTTGAAGTTCTTTCCCTTCTCTTCCGAGTACTTCTTGACATAGCCGAGCGCGTTCTTGTCCTGCAGGGCCATGATGGTGCCCGCCTTGAACACGTGCTCGCTGCCGAACAGTTCCTCCGTATACTTGAATATCTTCGACTGATACTCTGAGGAGAAGTTAAGGTCTATATCAGGCTGCTTGTCGCCCTTGAACCCGAGGAAGGTCTCGAACGGGATATCATGCCCGTCGCCGGCCATATCCGCTCCGCAGACCGGGCATTTCTTAGGAGGAAGATCGAAGCCGTCCGCCGCGTCAGAACTGTATTCAAAGTGCTTGCATTTCGGGCACAGATAATGCACCGGCAGCGGATTCACTTCCGAGATCCCCAGCAGGAACGCCACATACGACGACCCCACAGATCCTCTTGAGCCGACGTGATACCCGTCGCTCTCGGACTTGTCCACCAGTTTCTGCGCGATCAGATACAGGACCGCGTAGTTGTGTCCGCAGATGGAATCGAGTTCCCTCTTGGTGCGGCTGAGTATCGTCTGATCGGGATCGTCCCCGTAGAGTTCCTTTATGCGTCCGTAAGCCCTTTCCGTTATCTGCTCCGCGCTTCCCGGGATGTCCGGCGTGAATGCGCCGTCCGGTATAGGCTTGATATCCGGGGCTATCTGCTCCGCTATCCTTGCAGGATTGATAATGACCACCTCACGGGCTCTGTCGGCTCCAAGATATGAGAACTCGTCCAGCATCTCCCGCGTCGTCCTGAAGCAGAGCGGCGCCTGGTCATCGGAGTCGGAGTATCCCGTTCCGTGCAAAAGTATCTGACGGTAGATGCCGTCCTTCTCATCAAGGAAGTGGACGTCGCATGTAGCGACGCAGGGTTTTCCGTGCCTGTCGGCAAGTTCAACTATCCTGCGGTTGATGTCCCTGAGATCATCATCGCTCTGCAGTCTTCCCTCCCTCACCAGGAACTCGTTGTTCCATACGGGCTGGATCTCGAAATAATCATATTTCTCCGCGATGGCGTCTATCTCTTCGGCCGGTCTGTGATCGAGTATCGCTGAATAGACCTCGCCTGCCTGGCAGGCGGATCCTATCATCAGCCCCTCCCTGTATTTCAGCAGTTCGGAAAGAGGTATCCTCGGTCTGCTGTGGAAATACTTCACGTTGCTCAGCGACACCAGCGTGTAGAGATTCTTGAGGCCGGTCAGATCCTTTACGAGCAGGATCATGTGGAAGAGCTTTCCGTGCTTTATGTTCTTGCCTCCCTGTCGGGAGTTGATGTCGGAATAGTCGGTGATACCCTGCTCCTCCAGCATCTCAATGAGCTTGAGATATATCCTTGCAAGCGCTACCGTGTCATCAGCCGCCCTGTGATGGTTGAACTTGGGGAGCTTGAAATACTTGGTCAGAGAGTCCAGGCGGTGCCTGGCCAGATCCGGCAGGAGCGTCTGCGCCAGCGCAAGTGTATCAACGCAGGGCAGCTCAAAAGCATCGGAGAATCCGCATCTCCTGCATGCCGCTTTCAGGAAGCTCATGTCAAAGGATGCGTTGTGCGCGACCAGTATCCTTCCGTTCACGAAGGAGAAGAAGTCCCTGAGGGCTTGCTCCTCGAGCGGAGCTCCGGACACCATCTTGTCGCTTATCCCCGTGATCTCGGTTATCTTGTCCGGTATCGCCCTCTGCGGGTCCACAAAAGTGTCGAAAGTCTCGGTGACCTGACCGTCCCTGACGATGCAGGCACCTATCTCTATTATCCTCTCGTTCTCGCAGTCCAGTCCCGTGGTCTCCAGATCGAAGCAGACCACCTCGGCGTCCGTGCTCTCTTCACAGTGCCCGAGGATGATGTTGGCGCTGTCATCCACGAAATAGGCTTCGCACCCGTAGATCACCTTGAAATCCGGCACGAGCTTGCGCGCGCCTTTAAGAGCAGCGCAGGCCTCCGGGAAAGCCTGTACCGAGCCGTGATCAGTTATGGCGACAGCGTGATGTCCGAGGGATGCCGCCCTCATGACTGCGCTTTCGGCGGAAGGTATCGCATCCATCTGGCTCATGTTGGTGTGCAGATGAAGCTCTATCCTCTTTTCCGGCTCGTCGTCGCGCTGCACCTTCCTGTGCACCTTGATGAGGCTGTATGGCTGGAACATATTGTCGTGCTCGCGGTCATCATAATAGACTTCTCCCTCCACGACTACAGTATCGCCGGAGGAGACCTTTGAGAGCACTTCGTATTTTCCTGTGGTATCGTACGTTTTTATGAATATGGAGTTCGCATAGTCGCACAGCAGTATCTTCCTGCTGACTGCGCCGTTGCGGAAGGTCCTGGACTCGACTTCCATGACATCTCCGCACACTGTGTGCTTACCCAGGGAAGAGAGCGCCTGGTCTATCGGGATTATCGACGACAGGGAAGGCTTTTTCCCCATCACGAGCTCGTACCCGTCGTCTTCCAGTGCGATAGCCTTGTTGGACATATCGGACTTGTTGAGCGTTTTTCCCTTCTTCGGCGGAATGTATGCAGAGCGGTCGAAGGAATCGCTGTAGACCGCCGCCGAAGTATCCTCGACCGGTGCTGACCTGTAGTTCTCTGTTTCCCTGAACTCCACTGTCCGGGAAAGGCCGAACATGGAGTAGATGCTTCTCTGGATACACACCGGCATATCCATCTCCTCGAGGATGGATGCCGTCTTGTTGGGCAGCTTTATGATGACCTTCTCGCCTTCCAGTTCCATGGACGCGTTGCGGAAAAAGCCGTTCACCGGCTTGCCCGTGTACTTCACGTCTTCTATGACGGTCTGAAGCGCTTCCCCGCAGAATGACTCCTGAGGGAACCTCAGCCTTATCTCTATGCGCCTGCCGGGGAACCTGTCGGAGAAGGCTTTCTTTGCCTGAGTGACCAGATCCGGATCGAAGGCATGCGAAAACAGGATGACGGATACGGTCTCGCCATCCTTTCCGACTTCGATCTTCCTGATCTCTGCATCCGAGGAGTATGTTCCCGGGATGAAGTCACTCAATACTGCTGCCAATTTCAGTTCCTGCCCATGCTGTATATCTCATCGAGAAGGATCTGGGCGATGTCGCCGCTGATCTTTCTCACTGTCTCACCTTTTCTGAACAGTATCGCCTCTCCTCTGCCTCCGGCGATACCTATGTCTGCCTCTCTTGCTTCTCCGGGTCCGTTCACCACGCAGCCCATGACCGCCACCTTGATGTTGAGATCGCAGTCCTTAAGTCCTTCCTCGACCTTTTTCGCGATGGAAACGAGATCTATCTCGGTCCTTCCGCAGGTCGGACATGAGACCAGGACCGGTCCGAACTGCCTCACGCCTGCCGCAGAGAGTATCTGTTTCGCGGCATGTATCTCAGCGACCGGATCATCGGTCAGGGACACTCTCACCGTATCGCCGATCCCGTCCAGGAGCAGGCTTCCGATGCCTATCGCGGATTTTACCGTGCCGCTCTCCAGCGTTCCGGCCTCGGTCACGCCCAGATGAAGCGGATAGTCACAGGATTTAGCTGCGAGGCGGTAGGCCTTGACCATAGTGGAGACATCGGACGATTTCATTGAGATGACCGTGTCATAGAACTCGCACTCTTCTATGATGCGGACATGTTTCATGGCGCTCTCGAAAAGAGCCTCCGCGGTAGGTCCGCCGTATTTGTCCAGCAGTTCCTTCTCGCATGAACCGCTGTTGACTCCGACTCTTATGGGCACTGACGCATGCTTGCACGCAAGGACCACTTCCCTTGCACGCTCTGCGGAGCCTATGTTGCCCGGATTGATCCTGACCTTGTCGACTCCGGCATCCACCGATGCCAGCGCCAGCCTGTAGTCAAAGTGTATGTCAGCGACTATGGGGCACTTTACCGCTTTCTTGAGGGCAGGGATCAGCGCCACCGCGTCCATGTTCGGAACAGCCGTGCGTATTATCTCGCATCCTGCCTGTTCCAGCCTCACGGCCTGACGGACGTTTCCTTCTATGTCGCTGTTGTGGACATTCAGCATCGACTGTATTGAGACGGGTGCTCCGCCTCCTATGAGAATATCTCCGACTTTTACCGTACGCGTCATTTCCTGATCATCCTCGAGATGTCGTTATATGTGGCAAATATCATGATCCCGATAAGCAGGATGAACCCTGCGGCGTTTATTGCGATCTCCCATTTTCTGCTGAGTTTCTTCTTTGTGACTGCTTCCACGAACAGAGTGAGCAGTCTTCCTCCGTCAAGCGCGGGGATCGGCAGCAGGTTCATCACGCCGAGATCGATCGATATGTATGAGAGGATGTTGAGCAGCGATCTGATGCCTGCGCCGGCAGCATCGCCTATGACCGATATGATGCCGACAGGTCCTGAGATGCTGTTTGCCGGGACTGTCCCCGTGATCAGCTGCACGACCGACTTGATTATCATTCTGGTGGTCGAGACTGCCTGAAGGAACGATGACTGAATGACTGTCCAGACCGTCTTCCTGACTCCGTATACCGCGAAGTCCAGCTCTATGACGTTGATCTTGTTCTCTTCGTCCCAGTTTGTCTTGAATGCGACGTCCTTGAGGGTGACCCTCTCTCCGTCGCGGATGACTTCAAGGTCCGCCTTTCCGTTCTCGACATACATCATCTCATAGAAGATGTCCTCGGCAACGAACACATGGCTCCCGTTGATGCTGACTATCTTGTCACCTATCTTCAGTCCGGAAGCTTCTGTGGCGGAGTCCTCATAGAACTTGCCGACGGTCCTGGAGGCTATGGAGCCTCCCGTGGCGGTGAGTATGCCCAGGATCAGGAAGCCGAGGACCAGGTTCATGACGGCTCCGGCAACGGTTATCGCTATGCGCTTCCATACAGAGGCGTTGGTAAAGGAGCCCTCATCGTCGCTGTCCTCATCCTCCCCTTCCATCTGGCAGAAGCCTCCTATTGGAAGAAGACGGACGCTGTACTGTGTCTCTCCCTTTGTCCTGGAGAACAGGAGCGGTCCCATGCCTATGGAGAACTCATTGACCTTGACTCCCGATCTTTTTGCTGTTATGAAATGCCCGAACTCATGGATGAATATCACGAGTCCGAACACGAACACTGAAGCTATGACTGTAATAAATGCTTTCATAGATTTCCTTCTGATCCTTATCTTTTATCCGCGAGACATCTCGCGCGAACTTCGGCATCGCAGCTGAGCACATCATCCAGAGTGAAGTCCGGCGTGTCCGGGGCCTGTTCCACCGCCTTCGAGACCATGTCTCCGATATCCAGGAAACCGATCTCTCCATCCAGGAACAGCTGCACCGCGATCTCATTCGCGGCATTGGCCGCTGTCGGTGCAATGCCTCCTTTTTCCGCTGCTGCGATACCTGCGGCAAGGCAGGTAAAAGTGTCCGGATCCGGTCTCTCGAAGGTGAGTCTTGCCATTTTCTCAATGGTAAGGCGCTCCTCCGAACAGTATCTGCGGTCCGGATATGTGAGCGCATACTGTATCGGCAGACGCATGTCCGGCACGCCGAGCTGAGCCAGTACAGCCCCGTCCTCGAACTCCACGCCGGAGTGCAGGATGCTCTGTCTGTGAACTGTGATCTCTATCTTATCCGCAGGCAGTCCGAACAGCCACATGGCCTCCATGAGCTCAAAGGCCTTGTTCATCATGGTCGCGCTGTCGACTGTGATCTTCTTTCCCATGCTCCAGTTGGGATGCTTGAGGGCGTCCGCGACCGTGACGTTTGCCAGTTCCTCCCTGCTCATTCCCCAGAAAGGTCCTCCTGAAGCGGTAAGCAGTATCCTGACGAGCCTTGCGGCGGAGCATCTGTCCTGAAGGCACTGGAATATGGCGGAATGCTCGCTGTCCACAGGCAGCAGCCTGACGCCCTTTTCCTTCACCTTTGATGTGACCAGTTTCCCTCCGGTCACCAGCGTCTCCTTGTTGGCAAGCGCGATATCCCGTCCGGCATCGATAGCTGCCAGAGTCGGAAGCAGTCCCGCTATGCCGACCACCGAATTGAGAACGGTATCGCAGTCCGCGGAAGAAGCCAGTTCGACCATACCCTGTTCTCCGGACAGCACCTGCGTGTTCAGGTCGGATATCCTCACAGAGAGATCCCTTGCTGCATCCTCGTCCGCCATGCACACCATGGAAGGTCTGAAACGCCTGACCTGTTCCTCCATGAGTCTGGAATTCCTGGATGCGCTGAGAGCGGTCACCTCGATGCCCAGGTCGTCCACAAGAGACAGAGCCTGGGTCCCGATGGAACCTGTAGAACCAAGTATACTCAGTTTTGTTACAGCCATGTTAAGCCCTTTTAAAATCTGCCGGACTCATCAGCAAAAGTGTCCGGCAGAGATCAGAAATCATTATTTTCAGGTCATCTTCCGCCGAATCTGCGGTTGCGCGACCTGAATTCCTCAATCGCCCTGTCAAGATGTTCCGTAGTGAAATCCGGCCAGAGAACGTCCATATACACGAACTCCGCGTAGGCACACTGCCAGAGCATGAAATTTGATATCCTCTCCTCTCCCGAAGGTCTGAGGAGCAGATCGAGAGGAGGACATCCGGAGGTGAAGGTAAGGCTCTCTATGAGGTCCTCATCTATCTCATCCGCGGAGATCCTTCCCTGTTCGACGAGCTTCGCCGCTTCCCTCGCGGCGTGCACGATCTCGTTTCTTCCGCCGTAATCGACCGCGATGTTCAGCTTAAGTCCCGTATTGTTCCTGGTTCCGTCTTCTATCTCCTCCATAAGAGACAGGATGTCGGGGGCAAGACGGTCTCTGCGCCCGATGAACCTGACCCGGGAAGTCTCCCCCTCCTGATTGAATGCGTCCCTCAGGTACTTCCTGAGGATGTTCATTATGGAACTGACCTCATCAGCCGAACGGGACCAGTTCTCAGTGGAGAAGGCATATGTCGTCAGAGCCTCGATGCCTATCTTCTCGCAGTACCGGCTTATGGTCCGGAACACTTCGGCTCCCCGGGTATGCCCAGCTGATCTGGGAAGCCCGTTTTTAGCGGCCCATCTCCCGTTACCGTCCATGATCAGACCGATATGCCGGGGCATAGGCGCTCTTTCCGAAGGCATGATCAGACCTCCAGTATCTCAGTCTCTTTGGCTTTGACTACTTCGTCTATGGTCTTGATGGAGGCGTCGGTGGCCTTCTGGAGCTCATCCTGCAGATCCTTGAGGTCATCCTCAGTGATCTCGGATTTCTTCTCCATGGCCTTGAACTTGTCCACGCCGTCACGGCGGATGTTGCGGATGGCGACCTTGCAGTCCTCTCCCATCTTCTTTACGTCCTTGACCAGGTCGCGGCGTCTTTCCTCCGTGAGCTGCGGGAACACCAGACGAAGACTTCTGCCGTCATCCGTGGGATTGATGCCGATGTCGGACGCGAGGATCGCTCTCTGGATGTTCCTGATAGTGGAAGCATCCCAGGGGGTGATCACCAGGATCCTGGCTTCCGCAACGGAGACTGCCGCCATCTGGTTGATCTTGGTGGGCGAGCCGTAGTAATCGACCGTGATCTTGTCAAGAACCGCGGGATTGGCGCGTCCGGCTCTGATGGCTGCCAGATCGTTCCTGAGGTGATCGATGGATTTGTTCATGTTATCCTGGTAAGGCTGTACATATTCACTCATTATTCAGTCCTCCTTGATCAGTGTGCCGATGTCCTCGCCCTTGACGACTCTGACCAGATTCTGGGGATCGCTCTGGAGGTCGAATACCAGCACGGGTATATTGTTGTCCCTGCACATGCTAGCTGCAGTGGAATCTATCACATTGAGGTTGTCAGCGAGCACCTTCGTGAAGGTGACTGTGCTGTAGCGGACCGCATCCTCATATTTGTGCGGATCCTTGTTGTAGACGCCGTCCACCATGGT